>CAXFIU010000039.1:0-12936 GCA_964003245.1 uncultured Candidatus Poseidoniales archaeon | reverse complement strand
ATTGATATATCCTATTCCTTGATTCAAGGTGGCCAGGATAGTATTACCACCTATACCAATGATACATTGAGTTGGGGTACAGGCAATCTGGATGTGGATCCGTTATTTGCAGATACAGCTAATGGTGATTATCGAGTTAATGTACTATCTCCAGTTATTAATGCAGGGCACCCCGATTCCACGGACTCCGATGGAACGCGGGCAGATATGGGAGGATACCCTTATTTAAAAACCTACAATGGACCGGTGTGGTTTGTGGATGCAGTAAACGGGAGCAATTTTGGTTCATCGGGTTCTTCTGTAAATGCGTTTGCTGCTATTACACCAGCGATCAAATTTGCTTCAAGCGGGGACAGCATTAATGTTGCAGCTGGAACCTATGTTGAGAATCTAGATTTTGAAGGAAAAAACCTGAAGCTGGTTGGTGCTGATGTAACAACGACTATCATTGATGGAGATAGTAGTGGAAGCGTGATTCGAATGGTAAATATTAGCAATACACCATCCGTAAAGAACTTTACAATTCAAAATGGATTGACAGCTAGTAATGGCGGTGGAATATATTGTTCTAATTCAAGCCCTATTCTACAAAACTTGAAAATTTTAAATAATTCTGCAGCTGGTGGTGGTGGATTGATGTTATATGATTTTTCTAGTCCACGTATTCATAATGTTATTTTTAAAGGCAACAATGCCTCATCCAATGGTAGTGCTTTATATTGTTGGGCTGGTTCTTCTCCAATCGTTCGAAATTCCACGTTTGAAGGAAATATTGCAGATGGTTCGGTGATCTATTCGGAAGATCGTTCAGATCCAAAGTTTATTAATGTTACGATTGCATCCAATCCTGTGGTGAACTTTAACAGTACGTATACATCTGTTTTATATGCTAGCGGTGGAGATGCATCGGATAGTATGCGGGTTGAGTTTAGAAATTCGATTATATATAATAATGCAGCTTCCCTTATAAAGGCAGCGGGTAATTATAATTCCATCGATTTCAATTATTGCGATATCTTAGGTGGGCAGAGTAGTGTAATTACATCGGATAATGCTATTATAAATTGGGGCTCTGGCAACATGAGTATAGACCCTGTATTTGCAGATACAGCGAATGGGGATTTTAGTTTGCAGCGGACTTCCCATTTGATTGATCGCGGTCATCCTGATTCTACTGATACCGATGGTACTCGTTCTGATATAGGGGCGTACTTTTTTGACCAATCCAGTCTTCCCTTGCGAGTCAATAGTGCTCGTACGTATATAGATGACGATTCCATCACAGTAGACTGGACGGCATCTTCTGATGCAAGTGTTTCCAGTTACAAATTGTATCGATCCTTTGGTCAAGGAGATTTGGATGCTTCTAATAATAAATTATTGGATTTTTCAGAATTATCAGAAATTACGTCCACTTCTACCAGCAGTTATGTGGATGGAGCAGTCAATACAGATTCTACCTATTATTATGTTGTTACTGCATTGTATGCATCCGGAGAAGAAAGTCTATATGGTGCTTTTACCACAGCGCAATTAGAAAGCGATACGGCTGCGCTTCAAGTTAGTGGAAGACTGTATCATAGCCTATCCAATAATGCCGGGTGGTTCCATGGCGATTCATCCTACACATTTGAGACATTTTTTCAGGTGCTTTCTGCTGTTAATAGCTCTTCTGAATACTATCCAATTATCAAAGCAGGCGCCTACAGCGCTGGTCTGGTTTCTGATGGTAGTGGAACAGCCAGTTTAAAATTTCAAAAGTATGATTCATTTCTTGGAAATAGTGTAAATATGGGAGAGTTCAGTGATTCTTCCAATGCAGGAGGAGAATGGCATCATGTTGCCGTTGTATATGATACTGATGCAAATACGGCCAAGATTTTCTTAGATGGCACGAGACAATACAACGCCAGCGGTCAATCGTTGACATCTACTGATATATCCTATTTGGGATTTGGAGCAGATTCTGTGGCTGGATTCAGTGTCAAGCTTGATAATGCTCGTATATCGAGAAGTGTTCGTTATGTAGATAACTTTATTCCACAAATGAATCCTCGTGTAGATAATAGAACGATTGCCTTGTATCGATTTAATGAAGCAAGGACTCAGCCATCTTATCATGGTCAAATGGTGAGTTATGATGCCACTTCCAATGGACACCATTTGAACTATACGGGATCCTTTTCCTGGAGAGACGGGGTTCCAATTCTTTCTGGACCTGAAACCTCTCTTATTGTTAATGAAATTATGAAGGACCCGAATGCAGAGGGTGTAGGTGAATTTGATGGAGAGTGGTTTGAGTTATACAACAGAGGCGTTGTTCCTGTTAATCTGAAGAATTTTAGCATTAAGGATGATGGTGGTCAAGTTATCAACATCACGTTTGATGTACCTATTTTACCTGGCGATTATGGAGTGTTTGCGAAAAATGGTGATACGGCAGCAAATGGGGGTGTTGATAGTGATTATTCCTATAGTACTTCCAGTTTTTCATTAAGCAATGCAGATGATGAAATTATAATATATGATGGAAACGATTCATTGGTAAACCAAGTAGCGTATGATGATGGGGTTACCTTTCCTGATTCCTCTGGTTTTTCCATGGAGTTGAGAGCCCCGTATTTTGATAATAGCATAGGATCAAATTGGGCAAATTCTTATGTAACATATGGACAGGGTGATCGCGGTACTCCCGGTTATCAAAATGATTCGTATTCTGGTAAAATTTCTGCCTCTCAATATGCGTATGATTTTGGTGGAATTATTGAAGGCAATAATACGGCATCCTCCATGCAAATTTATAATACGGGTCTGCGTACCTTGATAGTGGATTCGCTAACAAACCAGTTAGCAGATTTTATTTTTACTCCCTCCAGTGGACATATACCTGTAGGAGATTCATTAGAAATACAATTACAGTTTGCTCCTACGAGCCCAGGAAGGAAATACGATACCTTACGAGTATATAGTCAGGATAATAGTAATGGGTTATTTGAAGTTTCTTTGTATGGGCTTGGTATCAGTTCGGTTGCAGATATTGTAATATATCTTGATGGCGATGATAGTGTGTCCAGTTATGAATATCTATCCACGCGAGTTGGTTATCCCAGAACAGAAATTTTTCAGATTGCAAATATAGGTAACACACCACTGGACGTGGAAGATATAAGCATTACCGGAGGGGATGGAGCATTTAGTACGGATGTGAATAATTGGTCTGGTATTGAGCTATATGATACCATTAATGTACCAGTGCAGTTTAATCCACCAACGACTGGTTCATATTCCGCTACGTTAAGCTTTACAAATTCCGATGCAGATGAAGGAATTTATACTGTGGATCTCAGTGGGGTAGGGTCTCTGTATCTGAATCATTATGTTCCATTAGAGTATAGCTCTATCGAAAGTGCAATTAATTCTTCTCTTTCCAATGATACCATTATTGTTGGGGAAGGTACCTATACAGAATCAATTATATTTCCTGATCATAACTTAGTTATTCGAGGTGAAGGTCCTGAATCAACCGTGATTACTGCGGATACAACCGTTATCAAATTTCCAACCACGGGTGATCCGTATACATCTATTTTAGAAAATGTATCCGTACATGTCTCTGCCAATCAAAAAGGATTTATTGCCAGCGATGATTATCATCCCAACTTTGATCATGTAGCTTTTGTTCTGAACAGTAATTCACTTGCAGGGCATTTACTATCCGGCTCTGCTGCTTCAATGAATCATGTGACGGTAGCTCGAAATACTACAGACGCAAATGGAAATAGTTTTCAGTTGAACAATTCGGATCTTACGTTAACAAATTCTATTTTATGGACGGGAGCCAATACTGAAATAGCATCATCCAATGGAGGATCCGTTTCTGTATCGTATTCTACGGTATCTGATAGTGCGTATCTTACGGATGGCAATGGAGGCGTAGATCCAGTCTTTGTTAGTCCTTCTGAGGGTGATTTTAGCCTGCAGTGGGTGAGTCCAGCTATTGATGCAGGGGATCCGAATGCCACCGATATGGATGGGACCATTGCGGACATGGGTGCATTTATTTATAATCAGTCTGTGCAGCCCCCAGATGTCCCCGGATCGGTAGCGGCACTTTCTGGAAATGGAATTGCTACTGTATCGTGGTCAACGCCAGTGGATCCTCGAGGGAATAGTAATGAAGATATTGATTCCTATATCGTGTATCGAGGAACAGTGGCAGATAGTTTGGTTCTGCTTGATACTCTTTCAAGTACGGAAGCTACTTATGTTGATAGTGGTGGGTCAGATTATCTACAAAATGGGACAACGTACTATTATAGCATAGTAGCGCAAGATACAGCAGATTTAGTGGGTGATCCATCGGATACAGTGAGCGTTATTCCTGCAGGAGGAACGCTGGTCCTCGCAGACAGTACGCATTCATTTGGTGAGGTTGTTCATGATCAATCAGCTTCTTGGAATCTCCTATTGACTAATAATGGAAATGGTACACTCAATATTAGTAGTATTGCATCCAACACATCCTACTTTTCTTTCTCCCATACCAGCCTTGCGATTGCCGCCAATGATGTGGATACGGTCGTAGTGACATTTTCGCCAGATATTATTAGCGAAATGATTCATGATACAGTCCATATTGTAAGCGATGACTTGTATTTAAATAATTCAAGTATTACTTTAAGTGGACAGAGTATCTGGCCTATTATAAATATATCAACATCTTCAATTGATTACGGAGATGTTCCGGTTAATAATACTGTTGACCGTGAAGTTGTTGTGTATAATACTGGTTCAAGTACATTAAATATTACCAATATTTATGTAGAAGATACTGACCATTACACAATTAGCTCTGGTGGATTGCTTGCTAGTGCTCCTATTCCTAATTCAGAGAAAAATTTCATGGTTCCTCCTATGGTAACAGGACGTTCATCTAAAGATGAATCAAAGAATAATGATACAAAAGCAGTGGATGATGTGCGTGATGAAGAGAATCGTGCACAGTCTAGTATTTCGAAGAACACTGTCCTTGATGAGACAGTCGTTCCTGGAGATAGTTTGGTGTTAACAATTTCGTTTGCTAGTGCAGATACGGGCGTTTTTAATACCGTTTTACATATCGTTAGTGATGATCCGTTAGGAAATGACAATCAATTAGTGAATTTAGCTGCCCATACGACCAAACCAGAAATGGAAGTAGTGCAAACGATGTCGGTGGTTACCTATAAGGGCAACGATACCCAGTTTGATGTAAACATTGCAAATACTGGGGGATTTGAATTACAGTATGAAGTAGAAGTCTCTGCAAACTGGGTTGGGTTTGATTGGTTAACCGTCCCGCAGGCAAGTGGTTCTGTGTCAGGTTATAGTGCCCTTTCTCTTGTCGTAGAAATAGATCATACGGCCGATCTGGATCCAGGTGCATATACTGGGTATTTATATTTTAATACAAATAGTGGGCTTAATCCTACGCAGGTTGTTCGAACGGATACGGTAGAAGTTTATATGAATCTTCTAGAAGATAATTCTCAAATATCGCAGGATAGTGTTTCTATTCCATCTGGAAATGCGGATCCTGTTACGTTAGAAGATGATAATGGAGATCCTCTTGGAATTGTATTGGATTTTCTTAATTCTCAAGGTGGAACCGTAAATGTTACAAGGGTAGATGCGTCACCACCATCGAATGAATCAACTCCGTTTGATGATCCTTCTGATGGTATTACCGATCCATATTTTGCCCGAGTATATTTCGAAATTAGTGCAACTTTTACTGGAAGTTATGCAGTAGATATTGGATTTGATTACAGCACCGTTCCTGGAGTGCAGGATCCCAGTAAATTGCGTATTGCAAAACGTTCTTTGAATGCTGGTGTAGCAGAGGAGTGGGATATTATTTCTCAAGGATCAACGAATCTGGATACAGATAATGGTATTGTATATGCTACAAACCAAAATAGCTTTAGTCAGTGGGCGTTGCTGTCCAATGATGGAGAAAATAGTTTTGTTGACGTTTCTGCGCCTACAATACAGAGTGCAGTACTATCACCCAGTAGCCCTGGTGCATTGGAAGATGTTGCAATATCGGCAGTCATAAATGACGAAACAGGTGTTCTCAGTGCAAATCTTTACTATACACAGGGAGGAAACCAGGTATTTACTAACTTAACCATGAGCTCTAGTAGTGGAAATACCTTTTCAGCTACCGTGCCAGCATCGGATGTAACACGGAATGGACTTATTTATTTCATTCAAGCAGAGGATGATCTTGGTTATGTGTCCAATTCAGATACACTTGGTGTGGAAATAAATTTTAGTAACGGAGATTTAAGTACTAGCTCTGCTGTAAACAGTGCCTATGCAACGGGTTTCCCAACAGATAAATGGCGTTTAATTAGTATTCCTGGGAATGTTTCGGATAATCAAGTAGGTAATGTGATTGGAGATGAACTGGGAAGTCAAACCAGTTCTACTTGGAGAATTTTTGAATGGGATGATGTGAGTCTCAGCTATAAAGAAAATCCAATTAATTTTGTGAATGGAGAATCATTCTGGTTATACCAAAAAGTGGAAGACAATCTATTGATTTCAGCTCCTGCCGGTGCAACGGGAGATATGAGTGGAACAAGTCTTACCATAAAGCCAGGTTGGAATTTAATCGGTTCACCATATTCTTTCCCTGTAGAGATGGTTTTAGATCAATCGCAATATTTTGGACCAATTGCCTATGGATTAAGTGGAGAAAGCTGGTCAGATGTAACCACAGAATTGCGTCCATGGTCTGGGTATGCATTGTATAATCGTACCACAAGTGATCAAACAGTTGTTGTTGACCCCATTCAATCTACGACAGGTACGCTCATCAGAAGCCATGCGATGGATGACGGTTGGCAAGGAAATCTGGAAGCATTTTCTGGTGATTTTTCAGATCAATACAATCAATTTGGACAATTATCTCTCGCAGAAGATGGTGTAGACTATCATGATAATCCAGAGATGGTTTCTCCTGGAACATATTTGAGTATTACCTATGTGCATCATAATCATGCTGGCAAGTTCACTTCTGATGTTCGAAGCATGGATAATGATTTACAGGTATGGGAAGTAGAAGTAACTGGAAAAGACCTGAAAGATGCAGTAATGCTTAACTGGTCATTCCCTCAGCCTACAGATCAGAGTATGGAAATCATATTATTAGACGATTTAAATCGTAATACTGTATCGATGAAGGACAGACAGCTGCTCGAATTGGGCATGATCAGCGATCGTTTCCCTCGTAAGTTGCATATTGTTTCAGGCCCTAAAGATCTTGTAAATGGAAAGATTTCAGAATTATTAGCAGCAATTCCAGAACAGTTTGTTCTCCATCAGAATTATCCAAATCCATTTAATCCATCAACGACACTGCGCTTTGGATTACCAGAACCAAGTAATATTGAATTTAGAATTATCAATATTCTTGGTCAGGAAATTGCAACAGTCTATAGTGGATGGAAAGATATGGGATTTCATGAATTCCGTTGGTCTGGTCTGAATGATATGGGACAGCAGGTAAGTAATGGTGTTTATTTTGCAGTATTGTCCAATGGAAGAGATATTCAAGTACGTAAAATGCTGCTTGTAAAGTAATTTTTCTTCTTTTCTTTCGTTTTTTTTATTTTTAATCAAATTTTCTCCATGTGAGAGAGCTCACAGTCTAAAGGAACATATTTTTGTTTTGACGTTCAAAGAGTAAATTCACTTATTGTTTGTGTGTCGTTGGAGAACATGGAGATGTACCATATAGGGAGACTAGCGAAATTATTTTTCTTTTTATACCTTTTGGGTATGGGGGATCTCTATGCCCAATCATCAGCTAATCAGATACCACCACCTCAACTGATAGAAGTATCCATTTCATCTAGCGGATACAATAGTAGCCTTGCAAGAGCAGGAGATTCTGTTTTAGTCAATTTTTCTGTGTCTGAACCTGTTAATCCAATGGGAATACGAGTTGATATACTTGATCGAAGTGCCACAATGGCTAATAATGAGGGCTTCCAGACATTTAGTTATTATATTGTTGTAACCGATGATACTCCTGAGGATGTCATCAGTTTTAATATATCAAATTATATGGGATTCTCTGGAAAGACTGGAGAACCCGTTAATCAGGTAACAGATGGTAGCAGCGTAACCTTTGTAGTAAGCAAAGAGGTTATGGTAATGATTAGTAATGCTATTGCTACAGGTGGAGAAGTGATACCTCCATTTTTTAACAACACCAATAAAGGAATTGATATTACCATTCCTTTACCGAACGACGAATCAATAATTAATAGTTCTATTACAATTTTATCTAAAGTGAACGGCAATGAAACTGGTCCTATGGCTAGCTTTGTTGTTGATAGTGCTGAAATCGGAAAAGATAAAACTGTTGCAGCATTAGATAATGCTGATTTGAATCCATTAATGAACTCTTTTGAAGAAGGAAGTAAAATTACTTTTTATGGTACTATTACAGATGTTACCGGTAGTACTTCACCTATTCCTGAATCTACATCCGAAGTGATTGTAGATCAAAATGGTCCAGCCATTGATAATATTTCTATTTATTCCACGAATGAAATTCCTACAAAAGCAATCGTAGATGATACGGTTTACATTGAATTTTCTGCAAACGAAGACATTGATACAGTAGGAGGGATGATTGGTGGCAATTCTATTGATGGTTATGAAAAATTAGGAGATTTTAAGACTCGGTTATGGAAAAAAATGACCAATAATGATCGGGTCGGAAATATAGCATTTATGTTTGCTGGTGGAGATAAAGCCCGCAATCGAGGAGAAACTATTACTAGTGTCAGTGATACTAGCAAGGTAGAATTTATATCTGCCGGACTATCCATATTATCAGTCAATATATCTTCCAATAGCAGCTTCAGCGACACACTGTTTAGCATTGGAGATTCTGTATATATCCAAATACAAATGGATGGACCCATGATTGTTAATGATGCAACGATTAATAATCGTTCTGCTTCATTGCTCGAACTTGAGGATCATCGGTACATTTTCTCTATTGTTGTTGGAGACAATAAGGATAGTCTGGCGAACTTTTCTATAGCCTACACAGATGAAAATGGGCTAATCTATAATGATATCGTAGCGACAACGGACAGCAGTATTTTACGACTGTATGAGCTTATACCTGTTTTTCCGGAAGTGGCTATTTCATCATCACGAGGGGATTCTTCCATCGTCGTACTGAATGATACCATATATCTTACATTTCGTATCCAAGAGGCACGGTTTGATTCCATGCTTACAATGATGAATCAATCACCACTATCTATGGATAGTATTGGACAAGGATTGTATCAAGCAAGTTATGTCCTTACCGAACAGGATGAAGAAGGTGCAGTGACTTTTCAAATACAAGCCATCAATATGGCAGGAGATACGGTAAGTACTGATAGCACTACGAACGGCTCCCAATTGGTATTTGATCTATCACCTCCTGCAGAATTTACCTTAGGGGAGGTTGTGGTCTCCGGCGGGATAGTTGTAGAAAATTTCTGGAACATGTCTAACCAAAATATATTGATTAATGTTCCTATAGATTTTGACTACAGTTTAATTGATGGTAACGCTCAAGTACTGGTTCGTTTTGATACGGCAGATACTCTTGTTTCCATTGGAAATGCAATTGCCATAAATGACACCAGTATTGGAGATACTCTCCAAGTAATAATAGGGAAAATGGAATTTGAAAGTATTCCAAATTTTACCTTTGGTTCCAAAGCAGAGTTTACAGCGCGGATTAGTGATTTTGCTGGTTACAGTCAGGTTGGAGCTCCAAGTGCAAATCAAATCCAAATTACAGATACCACTCGCGTTATTGATAATATTGCTATTGCTTCCAGTAATAGTTCAAATCCTCAAACTGCCAAGACAGGGGACCTGATTTCTATCATACTTCGAACTAAAGAAGCTGTGATGCCTCCGGTGGTACTTGTTGCAGGGGATACTGCTGAAGTAGTTGGCTTTGGAAATAACTGGTTTGCAAATAAAACGTTGACTTCTGATGATGCACAAGGAATAGTATCCTTATTTTATGTTCCTATGGATATGGATGGCAACCCACGTGGTTTTTATACCAGTAGTACCGATGGTTCTGAGGTCATGTTTGATGATCAATCTCCAGTTATTGATCATATTTATGAGGGCAGTTTCACTGAGGATCAAGAAAATATACTTGTAGCAGATTCATTGTATCTGGGCATGTCCGTAAGCGATAATGCTTCAGGAATAGCTGGGTTTTCATTTGCAGTGGGAACTACTCCAAGGTCAGGAAATGTCGTTCCCTGGGCGTCGATATCAGGCGAAGGCAATATGGATACATTGCTTACCGGTTTATCTCTAGAAAATAATGTACGTTATTTTGCTAGCGCAGTTGCAATTGATCAGGTAGGAAACTCTTCGGATACATTAAGTGGTAATGGTTTTATGGTAAATGCTATATCCATAAATACAGGATTGGCAACTGCAGTGCCACCACCTACAGTGGAAGAACCAAAGTTTAAGCCAACGGTTGCGATTTTAGATTTTGAAGGAAAAGGTATTAGCGATCTAGAAGTACAGACACTCACAGAGCGAATGCGTACTGAAATAGGAAACACAGATGCGGTACGGTTAATTGAAAGAAAAGCAATTGAGAGTATTATGTCTGAACAGGGCCTTGCCCAGTCCGGATGTGTGAGTGATGAATGTGCTGCAGAAGTTGGAGAATTATTGGGTGTACAATTCATGATTAATGGTGTGCTGGGCAAAATGGGTGATAGTTACACTATTGATGCCAAAATGTTTTCTGTTGAGACAGGAGAAACGGTAGAAGCAGTGAATACTACCTATGAAGGAGAAATTCAGGGACTATTATTAGAAATGCAGATATTGTCCTGGGAGATCGTAGGGTTAGATGTCCCTCCACGATTAAAACTTCAGCGTGCCGGCGAAACTGAAAAACCAACGGTAGCTGTATTGGACTTTGAAGGACGCGGGATATCCATTCTCGAATCGCAAACGTTAACGGATCGTTTTACTACAGAGTTGTCTAATACTGATAGAGTGCGAATGGTAGATCGGAATACCATGACAGATGTATTGGTAGAACAAGGATTCTCTTCTGGTGAGTGTACCAGTGAAGAATGTGCCGCGGAAGTAGGTGCAGCATTGGGTGTCGAGTTTATGATCAATGGAACGATTGGGTTAATTGGAAATACCTATACGATTGATTGCAAGATGTTTTCTGTAGCGACTGGTGCAGCAGAAAGCATGAAAAATGTTTCTTATCAAGGAGAAGTAGACGGATTAATTACTGAAATGGAAATTTTAGCCTGGGATATTTTAGATATTCCAATTCCCGCTAAATTAAAGAAGAAACGTCAAATGGGTATGGCGGCATTTATGGAAAACCAAGCATTTGCTCCCCCAAAGACAAAAACACAATCCTTGCTTCGCTCAGCTGCTTTTCCTGGGTTAGGGCAACTGTACAATGATAGAAAGTTGGAAGGGTATGCGTTTGCTGGTTCAGCAGCGCTATTTGGCGCCTTAGCAATGACGAGTAATTCCGGGTTTACCAAAGCGCAGACTGATTACAACACCAATTTAGATTTATATAATACCGCAAGTAATGTAGATGATATTGCCAGTTACCGTGCAAAAGTGGAACAGGCAGACCAGGAAATGTCTTCAAAAAATACCAATTTGATGATTTTTTCTGGTTTATATATTGGTCTTTGGGTAGGGAACATGGTGCATGCTTACTTGACATGGGATGAAGATGAAGAAGCATCTTTACCAATTCGATTGGCATATGACCCCAACCATCACATGGCTTTATTACGCTGGGAGTTTGAATTGTAATGCGGTATCTGTTACACACCCTGTTTTCATTGACGCTTCTGTTTACATCTTGTTCAAATGATGTAGCCGGAACGTCTAATGTATTTTCCAATCCTTTGGATCCAGTGACAGCAGAAGAACAAGGGTTTATCACACCGGCCATCGTGTTCTTTCCATCGGAAGTGGCGGTTAATGCAGTATATGATGTAGTAACGCTGGATGTTCATGCCATGGAGGTCCCCAACCTTGGTGGTGCCCATATACAGGTTAGCTACAATAAGCAAAAACTAGCGCTACAGAATTTATCATTGGGAAGCTTTTTTGAAGCCACAGAAGGATTGATTTATCATGAAGATAATACGGATTTTGGTCTCATCGATATTTATATGGGCTATCTGGGTACCGATTCCACCGAAGTGACGGGTACGGGACAGTTAGCCATTCTTCAGTTCCAAGCCATTGCTGGTGGAGCATCTACCGTAGCGTTTACGGATTACAGTGAATTTGTAGATCATGAGGATAATGAAATTGCCATACTGGGCAAAGGAACTTGTGTCGTAACGGTGGGGAATTAAGACGGATGATGAATAAGAATTATATCAAACATTGTAGCATTCTCATAATGGTATGTACTACGCTTGCTTTTGCGCAAATAGAATTAAACTTTACCAATGCAGGCGCAACGGGACAGAATGGTCCTACACAGACTCAGATAAACACGGCCTATGATGGAACGACCCTGGATGATGATGTTACGATTAATACACAGGGGATTCAGGAGTGGACAGTCCCAGCAACGGGAACATATACCTTTGAAGTGTATGGCGCACAGGGTGGAAGGTCCTATTTATATAATACTACCACATGGCATGATGGCGGGAAAGGCGCAAAAGCAGTAGCTAATTTTTCACTTACGCAGGGTGACGTTCTTAAAATTATGGTTGGACAGCAGGGTGTGGAAAATGCCAAGGCTACCCGAGGCGCAGGTGGTGGTGGTGGAAGTTTTGTAGTTCTCAGTAGTGGAACAACATTGCTCATGGCTGCTGGCGGCGG
>CAXFIU010000038.1:0-13095 GCA_964003245.1 uncultured Candidatus Poseidoniales archaeon | reverse complement strand
CAGTAATTACACATGACGATAGAGATTATATCTATTCTGTTTGGAAAGAAGGGGCAGATGCAGAATCTAAATTAGTTTCGAAGGTGACTGATTCGACTATGACAGTATTGGAAAATCTCAGTGTCGAAATATCTTCAAAAGGAATTGGTAATATTCAAATGACTGAGACCCACTTAGGGATACAGATTTTTTATGATTTTGTGGGTCCTACTGGCAGCCAGATACAATATGGTATGATCAATCCAACTCTAGGAGAAGAATGGATAGGACTTTCAGATAGAATTACAACTGGTAAAAACCATCTTTCATCTGTTGATAGAAGCCCTCTAAGCGACCAAACAATTATTCTAAGTTGGAATGAAATATATGGCTGGGAGATAAGATCTTTAATTGATGACAGTGACCCAGATAGAGGAGAATTAAATTTACTTGATGAGATGAGAATCTATCTTGGACTAGATGAACAAAATTTTGGAATCCTAATGGCAGGAATATCAATCACTGTTCTATTACTATGTTTATTGGTACTTACTACAATGTCATTAAGAGCCGTAAAATGGGCAGGTAGGAAAAGAAGAAGAGTCGCAACTGGAAATATTATTTTGGAAGAAAATGTTGTAGATATCGTAGAGCCAACAGATCTGGAAATTAAGTCCTCTGAAATTGAATTAATTGATGAAGAGATGGATGGCACGTCCAATCTTAGAAAGCAAAGAAGAAATAGTCGTAAGATTTCTAATCAATTGGATGAGCGAGTAATTGAGTCTCCTCCACAAACTATTCCTTTACCACCTCTAGGAGACATAGCAGATATGCCACAAATTAATCGAATCATTATATGTCCTGATTGTTCTGCAAGATTTGAAGTTTCAACAGATCTGAAGATGATAAAATGCCCTATTTGTGAGAATAGAATTTCTTTATAGGTGAGAGTATGCGAGTATTGCTTGCATCTGCTTCCCAGAGAAGATTAACTTGGTTAAATGAGCACTTTGAAAATATAGAAATTAGCTGTATACCTCTCCTAAGTGAAGAAATGGGTATCGAGAAGAATAAAAGTGTTGAACAACAATCAATAGAAATTTGTTTTTCAAAAGTAGAATCTGCCGCTTTAGAATGGAGTATTAATGAATCAGAGAATCTTGAGATTCCTAATGTAATAATTGTCTCAGATACATTAGTTGAATCACCGGGTGATGAAAAAATAGCATTAGGGAAACCAGAAGACAGGTTCATGGCAACTAATATGTTACTCAGACTGTCTGGGAAAAGGCATAGGGTCTGGTCTTCAACTGCAATTCTGGTCCAAGATGATGAAAAATATGAAAAAATATCTTCTAAATGGAGATATAAAATTTGGACTGATTATGCGATTGTTGAATTTGATGATTTAAACGAAGAAGATATAATCAAGTTAGTTGAAAGTGACTCTTGGATTGGGAAAGCAGGAGGTTATGATCTTGCTGGACATGCAGGTAAATATACAAAAATTATTGAAGGAGATGAGGTTACAGTCCTAGGTTTTTCAAAGAAGGCAATAAATGAGCTTGGAAAGATGAACTAGACGAAAACTACGCCCCCGAATTTTAATACAAACTCCTTTTGTATCTCATCAAACCATTCCAGCATAGCTATCGAAAATCGAACAGAAATAACTTCTTTGTCCATCAACAAATCATCCTGAATTCCTTTGAGAGTTCCAGGGGCAGCCCCACAAGAAACACAAGCCCCATCTAAGTCTAAAATTAGAGATAAAACCTTATTTCCAATATTATTTTTCTCAATTTCTGCTGAACTAACTAATAGACCACCTCCATGACCATCTAGTGCAGCTCGAACCACCCCTAATCTAGACATTAAGGCTGGAATTAAATCTGAGTCATTCGATTCAAATAATTTGACTAAAGACAATTTACGCAATCTTTCTAATTCTTCTGGAGAATGGGCCTCGGAAATACGACGCATAGCTTCTTCTCTCATTACTTCTTCAATCTGTTTTCTATATGATTCAGACAAACCTTCAGTAAGAGGTAATTTGTTACCGGAGTTGTCGTCCATTAGTTACTGCGAAGATGCCCCCTCACTTTAGGGTGCCCGAAGATTAATGATGCCATTATGAGAAATTTGTTCGGTCAAAAGCATTTATTCAAAAGGGGGGACTCTTACGATAAGTCAGGTTACGGCATGACTAATGGTTCAACATTGTTAAAAATCGAAAATTTATACGCATGTATAGGTGAAACATCTATACTTAAAGGTATTAATTTAGAAATAAAACCTGGAGAAATACATGCCATCATGGGCAGAAATGGAAGTGGGAAAACAACAACTGCGAATATCATAATGGGTCATCCGGACTATGAAGTAGAAAGTGGGTCTGTAGAATTAAATGATAAAGACTTGTTAGAAATGGAACCATGGGAAAGAGCAAGAGAAGGAGTTTTCTTATCATTTCAATATCCACAAGCGGTCCCTGGACTCCAAGTTGGCAACTTCCTAAGGAAGTCTGTAGCAGCCACCCTTGGAGAAGAAGCTGCCAAAGGAAAGGAATTTAGAAATAAATTGAAAGAATCTATGAAAGAATTAGATATTCCTTCGTCTTTCCTTGGAAGATATGTAAATGATGGTTTTAGTGGTGGAGAGAAAAAGAGATTTGAGATATTACAACTCATGCTTATGAAACCAAAATTAGCAATTCTAGACGAAACAGACTCAGGATTGGATATTGACGGAATTAGAACCGTAGCCAAGGGAATTAATGCCGCCATCAGAGGAACTGATTCTGGGGCTTTAATAATTACACATTACTCAAGAATCCTTGAACATGTCAAACCTGACAAAATACATGTTCTAATTTCAGGCAAGATTGTGAAAACCGGAGGACCTGAACTAGCCCTAGAATTAGAAGAAAGAGGATACGATTGGTTAGAAGGAAAATCGGAAGATTAGCGAGGGATTAAAAATGGTAGATAATGATGCAAGAGATGCTGTAGGCGACTACAAGGCAGGATGGCATGATCCGGAAAATTCAACTATTCGTTTTGATTCTGGGTTATCTGAGAAAGTTGTAAGAGATATCTCAGAATTAAAAAATGAACCAGAATGGATGACAGAGATGAGAGTTAAAGCATTCAGGCACTTTGATAAAAGGCCAATGCCGACTTGGGGGAATATGTCTATGTTAGAAGAAATTGATTTCGAATCAATTTGCTATTACCTTAGATCATCTAAGGCTACTGAAAACGATTGGGATGATGTTCCAGAAGATATTAGAAATACATTTGATAGGTTAGGTATTCCTGATGCTGAACAAAAATGGCTTAGTGGAGTCACTGCTCAATATGAGTCAGAGGCAGTATATCACTCAATAAGAGAAGATTTGGAAAAACAAGGAGTTATTTTCTTAGATATGGATAGTGGTTTGAGAGAACATGAAGAACTGGTTAAGAAATGGTTTTGTAGTGTAGTTCCTTATTCAGATAATAAGTTTAGTGCACTAAATACTGCAGTCTGGTCTGGTGGATCTTTTATTTATGTTCCAAAAGGAGTCCATGTAGAATTACCAGTTCAAGCATATTTTAGAATTAATGCGAAAAATATGGGTCAGTTTGAAAGAACCTTGATTATTGCTGATGAAGGAAGTAGCATACACTATGTTGAAGGTTGTACAGCTCCGACTTACTCTACAGACTCATTGCACTCAGCAGTAGTAGAACTTGTAGCATTACCTGGAGCACACATCAGATACAGTACTGTTCAAAATTGGAGTGCTAATGTTTACAACCTTGTTACAAAAAGAGGTGTCGCTCATGAAAATGCAAAGATAGAATGGGTTGATGGAAATATTGGAAGTAAATTAACTATGAAATATCCTTCTGTGATTCTCAAGGGTGAAGGTTCTCATGCTGAAGTAATTTCCGTAGCATACTCTGGTTCAGGACAGCATCAAGATGCTGGTGCAAAGATTCATCATTTGGCAAGCAATACTACCAGTAAGATATTATCGAAGTCAATTAGTAAAGATGGAGGAAGAGGTTCTTACAGAGGGCAAGTTACAGTCTCTCGGAAAGCTGAAAACTGCAAACTAAATGTAGTCTGTGATGCATTAATTCTAGATGAAAATAGCAGAAGTGATACGTATCCTACTATGGAAGTTGCAAATCCTACTGCCCGCTGTGAACATGAAGCAAGCGTTTCTAAAGTCAGTGATAATCAATTATTTTATCTAATGAGTAGGGGCCATTCAGAAGAAGAAGCATTAGCCCTTATTGTAAATGGATTCTTTGAGCCTTTTACAAGAGAACTTCCGATGGAATATGCTGTTGAATTGAATAAACTAATGGCATTAGAAATGGAAGGAAGTATCGGCTAATAGGAGTCTGTTAAGATGAAATCAGAAGATTTGTATCTATCTATGTGTGAACCTGATAATGCAAATCATCTATGGAGATACTCTCCCTGGAAAAAAGTTCACCCTACTGGAAAGGTTAGAGAAATACCCACTAATTATTCACATCCTGAGATGAAATTATCGCTCCTAGATGGAAGTGAAGCCCCTGATAACTTTATTATCACTAAAGAAGATTATCCAAACAAAACAAATAATTTCAGTGATCCAGTATCAATGAGTTTCATGGAATCGATTTCTCAAGATTCAAAGTTTACCTTTAAAGTGAAGAATAATACCATAATAGAACAGCCAGTTATTCTTAGAATTGACTCCGGTTTAGCAAACTCATCGATAAATCTGAATATAGAAATTGGAAGACATTGTGAGTTTGAATTAATCACATTAGTTGTAGGGGAACCAGACTGGTTTGGATTGTTACGTAAAGGAAATATTGGAGAAGGGTCAATAATTAATGATGTAGTAATTGGCCAAATGAAACGAGGAACATTACTCAGAGTTGATGCAATTAATATTGGAAAAGATTCTCAAGTAAGGGCTGGAAGTATAAGTTCTGGTTCAGATAGAACTAAGGCTGATTTAAGATATATGATGGATAAAGATGGAGGCAATCTTAGAGTTCTTGGGTCGATATTATCGGCAGAAAAGATGCATATTGACCATCATATTGAAATTTACCATGACGCACCCGAAACTTACAGTAGATTAGATTGGCATTCGGCTTGTGGTGGGAAAAGCAGAACTATAGGGACTGGGATGTTAAGAGTATCACATGGATCTAAAGGTGCCGATGCAGGTCAGTTATTTCACAATCTATTACTTTCGGAAAAAGCTGAGGCCGATAGTATTCCAGAACTAGAGGTAAGTGAAAATGATGTCGTCGGTTGCGGGCATGGGACTGCAAATGGCCCTATTGATGAAGAACAACTATTCTATTTAGAAGCGAGAGGATTCAGTCCTGATGATGCAAAAGATTCACTGATAGCGGCCTTTCTAAATACTACTCTCTCAGAAATGGGAAGTAATGTCTTGCATCAATGGTTAGCAACAAATTTACAAGATGAATTGAAAACTCTTACAACATAGAAACAAATTAGAACCTACTTACTCTAGGAATCTTGTGGATTACGACCATTGTAAGGAAATAACTTGTGTCTGTGGTTTCAGAGGTTCGGCAATACCTGTCAGACAGCACATGGAATGCCCTAATTGTAGAAGAGTTGTAGAAGCATGCTGTGAAGGAGTTCCGATTTACTCATGAACTTAAATTTCAAATGATTTATATCTAAAAAACAATTGTATTAGTTTACATGTTACCTAATGGGCGAGTCGATAGGACTCGAGAAGAAAAGGTAGGAAGACTTGTCGCATCAATTACGGGAGTATATCTGGTTCTTTTATTCATTATTCCGATTTTATTAGTTTCAAATACAGTACCAGAACTTTCTGGAAGAGCAAACAGAATAGATTATGCCACCTTGGACGGGTGGGGGTCATGGGGGAATCAAAATAACGGTTTGAATGAAGATATTGGGCATAATCAAGAAGAATTTGGTTATTTTAGCTGGACTGCACTGAATCCGGTAGCAGCATTTGTTTACTCTTTTGGGGATCTAAATTGTCATCAAAAGAGCGAAAGGTCTTGGGAATTAAATGGTAATCAATTAGCAGTTTGTGTTAGAGATGTGGGGCTATTTATGGGTTTATTTATTGGAGCTCTATTTTGGAGATCTAAGGGATTGAATAGATGGACAGTTAGAGACTCTTTTCTCTCTGTATTCAAAGATGAGCAGATTTCTTCACTATATGTCAAAGATAGGAGGATGATTGCTATGGTCCTATTTCTTTCAATTGGCGCATTACCAATAGGGTTTGATGGTTTTTATCAACTATTAACCGACTATGAATCGACAAATCCTATCCGATTGGTTACTGGAACTTTAGCCGGATTTGTTTTATCTTGGTGGTTCTGCGCTGCAATTAGTTCAAAAACAAAGGATTTTATTGACTCCGGTCAAGTAAAACTTCCTGCAAATGCTAAATTAGTATTCAAGGACTAATTAGCCCCTTGCCACCATCTAATCAATTCCTGTTCATCAGATGGAGGCTGGATTAATGAATCACCTGAACCTAGTATATTGATTCTCTGAATACAACTATTTACCGCTACAGAATTTTCTCCTGAACGAATAATTTGACCAACACAAAAGCGAATATGGGTTTTAGGATTCCTTAAGATCCAAGATTTGATTGCTTTTCTGAGAGGCCATATTGCAAGAGCAAGAAAGCCAAATGATAGAACTTGTTCTTTAATCTGATTTCTAGCAGTATCTCTTCCAATTAATGAGCGATGTTGATGTAACCAATCTAAATCATCATTTAGATATCTAATTATTTTATGACAATGACTTTCAGAGACTGCTCTAATGGGACCCTGAGCGGAACGTAACTCTCCAACATCTGCGTTAGCCATTATTGATAATGTCCCAACTATTGATGAAATAGAGTGAGATAGAACACTTTTTGGCACATATGAAGATACTTTACCATCAAGTTTAGACAAAACATGATTATGCTGTTGTTGCGCATTTTTGATAATTTGCCATGGTTTCTTACCATTAAGCCAATCCTCGCGATTATTGTTCGGTTCTACGCCAAGTCCAACAAGCGTTGTTTGACCTTTACTTTTAACTAATAATTTACGTATCAAATTTTGCTCTACAATTTCTAATTTAACATTAATTGGATTAGGACGAGAATTTAAGAATCTTCTTATCCTTAATCTCAATTGATTTTTGAAATCTTCTTCACTGCCTTCATTAAGAACGGGGCCGATAATAGCACCCATGTCAAATGGAGTAGGCATTTCTAGTTCTCCGGAAAGCAAGCTATGATATCCTGATCTGATTTCTTTCTGTAGAGAACTTGTTTCAAAATATTCTTCCTTTTCAGAATGCGCTCTAAGAGTCCCAGTTCTAATTCTATTTAATGCTAAATCAGGATCACAATCGACCCAAACACATAGATCAGGGACTAAGGCAGCAGAATTCATATGAGATACTTTTTCTAATCCTAAGCCACCTACAATTCCTTGATAAACAAGTGAAGAATGAACATTTCTCTCACTAACAACTACTTTCCCCTCCTCTAAACGAGGTAGTATCCAGCCATGAGAATGGTCTACTCTATCTGCAGCAAATAGACCTGCCTCCCCCTCAGGAGTCATTGTTTTTGTACGTACTGAGTTAATGGCAAGACGGCCAAGTGGGTGATCCCTTCGAGGCTCTCCTGTAACTTCTACTGAAGTGAAAGTAAACTCTTTCTCAAGTACTTCAGCTATTACTTTAGTAGCGAGACCTTTTCCACTACCATCTCCTCCTTCAACACTAATTAGATACATCTAAATCATTGTCCCTCTGAAGAATAATCAGTAAATTGATCTCTAGTGAGGTACATTAATCCAATTCCAATTAATATAAGTAAAGGCCCTATCCAAATCATGCCTCTACTGAATAAACCGAAGAAAGAAAACCACCAAGATCTATTGTATTTATTTCCATTATATGCTTCTAAGCCCCCAACAATTCCTGCTAAACCGGTTAGTAAAGTAATTCCTGCAATAAAGAATCCCACAAAGACTGAATCTGCGAGGTTACTATCACCTCTCATATCGATAGGCCCAATAAATCCGTCTCCAGGCTCCAGAGTAACAATAATTTGTGAATGGTCACCAGGTACTAGCAATATCTCTACCGTATTATTATCTGGGTGTTGTACGTATAATATCGAAGACTGTCTTGGAACATCAACTATTGAATAGCGACCTCCTGAATCAGTAGTATCGCTAGCAATCGTTGTTCGATCTTCATTCAATAATTGAACTAATACGCCCTCAATAGGATCTCCTCCACTATTATTTTCTAGTGAAGAAATCACTACTCCATTAACTGTATCAGAAGATTGGTCCTCACCAATCTGACTCATGATATCTGCCGGATCAGCAGCCATTAGTAAAACACCAAGCAAAGCACCTAAAGCACTTCCGAGAATTATCAGAATGGCCCCTGCAACTCTAGTGGCTGGATCAATAGAAAGATCATGTAGCCATAATTCAAATCCGGAATCGCTTTCATCGTCGCTCATCTATCTTTCCTCCGACAATTCCTCTATGTTGCGAGGAGGGGGGGGCTGTTGAGTTTGTCGCCTAAATATCTTGTAAAATATCATTCCAAAAATAGGCCATGAAAAAGGCATAAAGAATATTCCCACAATAATTAACAAAATAACTTTGAGTGGAGAAAAATTATCATCATTACAACAATTATCTAGTTTCTCCGAAATTTGACAATCTTCAGAATGTGCTTCTAAATCGACTAGATAATAGTTAGACCAATTTTTTCCAGTTATCCAAAAAAGAGATGATTGACTATCATAAGCAATACCATTCAATTCTTTAGAATTATTATTTTCAAATTGCTGACGAATCTCTGAAAAATCATATTCTGAACAAACATTTCCTGATGATGGGCTTATTGCTAATATTTTATCTTCCAGCCAAATATTTGAGTAAATTAAGCCAGAATCGAATGGACATTCAAGTTCATTCAATCTGTTAATTGGGGAGTTTTCGTAATAGATTGTTAATGTTTCAAGAATTGATGACAAATTACTTGGATCGATTTTGGATAATTGGAAAGAACCATCGGAAAGCCAAATATTTCCACTTTGAGTAGTGCAAATACCCCAACCTTCACCATTGATAGTAAAATTTCCAATATTTTCTAATGTAGAAATGTTGTAAATAAATCCGATATTCTCCTTCCATGTTAATTGGATTATACTATTATTAGAAACTGAAATCCCCTCTGCGAAATATGTGTCAGATAAATTGGTTATCTGCTCGACTTCTCCGTTAGTAATGTTCACTACCCTAAGACTAGATTCTCCGTATAAACCTGTACTTTCATATAATTTACCATCTAAAAAAACTAAACCCTGAGTAAAAGATGAGGGGTCATGAGGTAGAGTTTCTATTACTTCAGGGAAGATTCTTTCTACATAATTTAGCTCTGTATCAGGTGTTGAATCAGAGGAAACTATGCCTAAAAATGATGGAAAGAGTAGAATGAAAAATAATAACGAAACAGATTTGTGACCTCGCCCCTGCCCTACCATGTACGAACGATGCTCCATCGATGTTAAAATAGGTCTCAAACGGGCATTAACTAGTAATAAACAGGTTGTGCCACTATTGAGACTGAATTATAAACAAAACAATCTAACTACTCCTTTGTTTATTGTAATGATTATGATAGTTGCAAGCTTATCACCACTTGCATTAGCAAATTCAACTGTTGATGAGGATATAGCAGAATTCTCATACGGAAGTTTAGATGGTTTCGAACCTTCAATAGAAGGTAAACAATATATGTTTACAAATGAATCAAAACCTACATTTTCAGCCACTGGGCACTTGAAGAAACAATGGATAGAAGATGGTTATCCGAACCTAGTACTCCCATTTTCTCAGGCCTACATGAACTCTAAATCATCAACACGAAACTGCACTAACGCATGGAGTCAAGGAGATACAGATACCGTTCCTTCGGCAAATGGGAATGTGGATGCAACTGTACAAAAGATTTCTTCTAATGCTGCAATATTTGTGGAAGATGGACAAATATTATCTGCAACTACTCTGAATGATATTGCTTCAACATTTGAATCTACTATTTTCCCAACAGATACAACTTATTTTGGCTCTATGCCAGATGTAGATAATAATTGTCAACTGGAAATTATGATACTAGCTATCGATGGAGGAGGAGGGATTGGTGGATATTTCTCGCCAGGTATTTCTTCACAAAGAGAATCTGTGTTTATTGATGTTGATGATATGAGTTGGAGAAATACAATATTAGCACATGAATTTCAACATTTGTTGCATAACGCTAGAGACCCATTTGAGAATTTATGGATTGATGAAGGTGCTGCAGATATGGCAGCTTACTTATGCTTCGGAGTTACTTCTGCTCTAACTGGACATGCTAATGAATGGTCTCAAAATTCGAATATGAGTGTGCGGTGGTGGAATCAAAGAATAGCCGATTACGGTGCAGGTTTTATGTTTCTAATGTATTTAGCAGATAAATTAGGAGGAGGTAGTGCAATCCAAACTCTGGTTGCAGATACTGCAACGGGAGGAGCAGGGATTGAAAATTTAGCTGCGAATCCACAACCAGGTTCGACATCAATTGGAACTACAATGAGTCAAATTTATGCTAATTTCAGTGCAGCTGTAACCTTAGACAGTGCGCAGGGTGCATTTGGTTTTTCTAACTTAGATTTATCCGAAGCCTGTACTGCTGCTTTCATTTGTAAAGTACAAAAAAGTGGTTATAATGACCAATGGGCGAATGATTGGACAAGTAATAGTGATTCTGTAGAAGGATGGGGTATGAGGTCTTATAAATTCGCACAAGGCTCTGGCGCACCTTTGAATTTGATGGTTTCTCCTACACAATTTGGTTTCGAGGGAATCATTATGTCTAAAGAATCGGCAACTGGAACTTGGTCAATGGATAGGTTAAGAATTGATCCTGCAACAGGAGCAGGAACAGGTTTAGTTTATGGATTTGGTAATGTTACAGATGAAGTTTGGTTAATCACTTGGTATGAATCCATTGTTGACGACTGTGATTATAATTATGCTAGCTGTGGAATTACAACCGGATCCTATCCTGAAGCTGCCATTACAGTCCAGGCTGGCCTAATCACTGATCCAGCAGAAGTTGAAATTGTAACAATTGAAAACTTTGATAGAGATGGCGACAATCTGGATGATAGTAGTAGAATTGATTTAGAAGTGACATCTAATGCATTCTTTGAGATACTAGAAGTCGAAGTAAATGCATACCTTAACAATAGCATTCAAGATACTTTAGTCTTCGATATGACTGCGGGAAATAGTGTTGCTACTGAAAAAAGCATATGGTTCACACCGCCAGAAACTGGAGACTGGACTTACGGCGTTAAAATTACAGATTTTACAGGATTAATGGTAGATCAAGCATTCGCACTACCAGTTAATATTGCAAATATGGAACCAGTTGCATCAGGATCATTAACAACAAATGTAACTCAAACATGGCTTCCAGTAGCAATGTTTGGTTCTGGCTATGATGAATGGGGATTCAGTCAAGTCAATGGAAGTTTTAGCCACAACGAGACGCCAATTGCATATTACTGGGATTTAGGAGATAATACTTCATCAGGCTTGAAGAACCCTGTACACTCATATCTAGAAATAGGAATTTATACAATTGTGTTGACCGTTAAAGACAAAGGAGGATATTTCTCAGAACCTCAATCTTGGACTATATCCGTTACTGATACATCAGTTCCTACGCCCGTAATTACAGTAGATGGGGTAGTACAAGATTCAGAACTAACTTTAATGACCAACCAGAGAGTACAGTTTTCAGCATTATCAAGCCAAGATAATGTCCCAATTGATGAGATGACATTTACTTGGAATTGGGGGGATGGACAAATTGAACAAGGTAAAGGATTAGCAGAATTAGGCCATGCATGGGTTGATGGTAGTGCGGATGGAATAATGTATACCTTAACTCTAACAATAGATGATGGAAATCAATTTGTAGATTATTCTATTTATATCAGAGTCTTAAACAGAGTTCCTGAGCAAATATTTGAAGAAACATTACAAACATTTACTCTAACACCGATAGAAATGCCTGTTATTTTCGAAGATCAAGATGGCTTTATTGTAGAATACCGATGGACATTTGAAGAAGGAGTGAATATTGAAGGTTCGGGAATGACCTTAACCTCTGATTTCTCAGTGACTGAGTCCTTGGAAAGAAATCCAATTATTGGATGGAAAGAACCGGGGATGAAAAATGTCAGTTTAGAAGTAACTGATGATGATGGGAACACTTCAACAGCAGCTATACAAATTCTTGTAGTTAATCAACGTCCAGTAGCAGTATTTGCTAGACCTAGCGATGGATTTGTCGATACCGAGTATATATTCGAAAGTCTATCTTTTGATCCAGATGGAAATAGTTCAATGCTAGAAATCATATGGAATATATCCGTATTTGATGAAGAAATATACAATGTATCAACAGTATATCATACATTTACTTCACCAGGGTTATACAGTATTAGTTTGTCTGTAATTGATGAAAGAGGAATGGAATCTGCAACGAAGTCATATACGATTAGGATAGATAACCCCTTACCAGTTCCTGAAATAAAATTTAGGCAACCAAGCATTAATGGTAGTAACTTAGATTTTGTACCTAATGATTATTCTCAAATCTCATGGCAAGTACCTTTCACCGAAAATGGAGGAGGTTTTGTCGCACCGAATATGCCATTACTATTTGATGGATCAAATAGCTATGATTCTGACCCAATATTCGAAGGTATGACCTCAACAAATCAAGATGATCCTGAATGGAACGGAATAACAAGATGGATATGGGATTTCGGAGATTCTTCTCCTGTGGTAGAAGGATTCGAAGTATGGCATCATTATCAGATTCCAGGAGCATATGTAGTTAAATTGACAGTTGTTGACGGTTTTGAGGCTGGAGAAACTAACACTACATCAATGATGATATATGTATCTAGAACTCCAGAAATAATTACAAATGACC
>CAXFIU010000037.1:0-13139 GCA_964003245.1 uncultured Candidatus Poseidoniales archaeon | reverse complement strand
AAAATTGGGTATCTGAATCATCATCAAGATTAGCCATCATACTGCTCTTTTCTGCAAATCTGTCTAATGCTTCCATCCTTCTACCGTACATAACTACTCCTGCGACTGCAATTAATGCAAATGTCGCTCCAAGTATTATTGCTGGAACAGAATATCTAGCTACAATTTCCACGCCTACATCTAAAATTCCATTATTTGAACCCATATCTCCTGCAGATACGAAATTATTTTTCTCGTCGGTCTCAACAATAATATTCTCAGGATCTACTACTACTACTACTTCATGAGTTCCCGCCTCTACTAAGTAAAGCAATGTGATAAGTGGTGGCTCGTCATCCGAAGATGTTGGCATAATTGCTTCAATCAATTGCCTGTATGCTACATTTTCTTCGGAGCACCCATTTTTCTTAATTGAATTAACAGATTGTCCCACGCACAAAATAACATTCACGTCTGTAGCATGAGAATTGCCATCATTCAAAATTGAAACTGTTACCGAAAGCATGTCTCCTATCTGACCTTTACGAGTACCTACATCAACTGTTGAAATCTGTAAATCTGGAGCTCTGAGTCTTAATTCTAAGACTTGTTCATTAGTATCGCAGTTAGGACGGTAATTATCTGGGAAACCGTCGCCATTCATATCAATTGTACAAGAATCTTCCCAAATTGCTGTTTCATCGAAATCTCCATCTGATAATGAGTCTCCGAAGCTTGATTTTAATTTGATTCCAATCTCTCTATCGGCTAAAGCAGCAGTAGGATCTATTGTAACTATTGCAACTAACTGTAATGTAGTGTATGAAGGCATTACAGGAAGAGTAATTCGCCCCTGCCAATCCTTGTAACAACCTTCAGTTGGAATAGGGTCGTTAGCAAGTAATACTACGCAAGGCCTTTCAATTGGGTATTCCGAGCCAAATCCTTCCAACAGTGCATAATCAATTTTCCAATCGCTAAGAGAATTCAAGCCAGGGATTGTATCCCAGCCCGTATTTCCTATTGTATGATTATGTACAGTAGGCTGATCTGCAACATTACCAAAGTTCGTGACATTCATAGTGAATCTAACGACTCTGCCAGGAGCAGTTGTTTTGATTCTGCTTTCAACTGTTGGATCAACTGTGATTCTCATATCATGGAATTCAATTACTTCAACTTGTAATGTAATTAAATCTCTAAGTTTAGTTCCTTCGAAGGTTTCTTCACTGTATATTTCGATAACTATCGTATACTGGCCAGCTAATGTCTCTTCTGGAACATTAATCATAAGAGGTATCTGTTGGGATTCATCTCTATCTAATTCTTGGAAAAGAATTCTTGGAATTACTATATCCCAAACATCAGAGTTTCCATCTTGATCTGTGATAGAACCCACTGCCATATCATAGCGATCTGCTCCATTTCCTGTGTTCTCTATTATTGTATCAAGTTGGTACTCTTGACCAGGATACAGTGAAAGTATGGTTTCAGTACTTGCTTCTAAATCATATCTTTGTATCACATTAGTTACAAGAACTACTGAATCTCTAACTTTAGGCGCTCCATCTAAAGTTGCTTTAACAGTTACAGAGTCCCCTATTCCTGCTGTTGCATTGTACGGCGCACACATCTCAGCAGTAACTGTTCTTGGAGCATCTACTGTCCAATAACGTGGAGTTTCTTGAGGAACACTATTTCCTCCTGGGGCCTCTGAAAAGTCAAGGTTGACGGTCCAATGATCAAATCTCCAAGTTTGTTCGGAAACTCCTTCAGGTCTCTCTTCAGGACCGCCGGGAGTTGTGAAAATCAAATGGCCTGGAGTGAAATTCTTCGTAACTTCAATATCAAATTCTGAACATTCACCCGGTAAGACATGCATTGTAGTTTCACCTAATTGGAAAACAATGTTTCCGGTACTCTTGATAGATACATTGACCCACAATTCCAGAATGTCAAATGTTCCTTTGTCTACAGATAATACTGGTTCACCTGTTGACCACCCTTTCAGATAAATAACAAATGTTCCAGGTTCCTGAGAAGTAGGGACATCAATTTGTAAATTTCTAGTCATTGATTGGCCCGGATCTAAAGATAAAGATGTTGGGAAAGTTACCCCCCATCCGAAAGGTAAGGCCCATTCTGTTTGTCCTTCAAGTGTTGTTGGGTCATAGAAGGCAAACGTATCATACACATTCCCTGTATTGGTTATCGATATCGAGAATGTCGCCTGTTGACCCTGTTCTACATCGGCTTGGAAATGGCTAGTATCTAACTCAATACCGTGAACTACGTCCATTAATGTTAGAGTGATTGCCTCGTCTCTAATTGCTGGATCTTTGTAAGACACTGCTATGACTTTGATTGTTGCCAATTCATCGTGATGTGCTTGATATATTGTAGGAGCTCTTACTCTCATGTACAAATTAAGACTCTCTCCACCTTGCAAAGATACAGGCGTTGAGTCAAATATTGGTGTGTGATTACTAGCAAAGAATATGCTGGCACTCCAATTTGTAGTAACTCCTTCTACAGTTAAGGAGAATATGTCCGAAACTAGATCTGCTGGACCTGGTGTTGGATTCGATATCGACATGTTGTAAGTAGTCTGCTCACTAGGTTCAATTGTATGGTAAAATGTTTCATCATCAGCCAAAGAAACATCAACTAAGCCAGTAAGAATATGAACGTAACATAGTGTGTAAACTCCACCATTATTTTCATCGTTACATTTGTTAGTGTCTGACCAACCTACATGAGCACCACTACCCATATCATTTGCGAAAGCAGGAGGTTGTCCCAACTCAGGAAGTGCTGGAGAATTAGGGCCTAACTTATCTGATTGCCATTCAGTAATTGGAAGTAATTCCCAAGGATCAAAAATCGAAGATGCTATAGAATTCAATGGGAATCCTGCAGGATAGTCATTATTGGTATGATTCAAACGAGTATACATCAAAGTCTCTCCCTGAGTTCCGTTATAATTGTCTAACCAAGTCAAATGGACATTGTCAAACGAATCCGTCAAAATAGATGGCATGTGTGAGTTTCCACTAAATGGCCTATCAGGTGCTAATCCTTCCCAGCCCTCAACATTAGATATTGCAGCGTCGGATATTTGCTTAATTGCATAAGATGGGAGTCCTTCGCTAACACCATCCCATGCACCAGCGGAGCTCAAACGTAAACGAGTGTAATATATTTCGTAATTAACATCAATATCAAATCCATATGCTCTGCCATCCATCCAAGTAACATGAGTATTTCCTGAATTGTCAATAGCAATTGCTGGATGTAAACTATAAGCATCATTTAGTGTAATTCTAGTATCATTTACAACTACTAAATGCCCATAACCTAACGCATCAGGAGATGCGCCTAAGTCTTCGATATACTTGTCTGCTGCATTGTCAACGAAAGTCCCTGGATCTCCTTTCTGCCAGCCAGGCCATGGGGAGTCAAGAAGGCCTAGTGGATCTAGAACTGTCAAGAATATTTCTCTAGAATTATTAGTAGACAAGTAAACCAATGCTTCGACCATTAGTTGCATTTCTGCTTGATTGGATGATCCAGTTGGGAAGCTGTACATCATTCCTTCTGCATTTGTCAATGCCAGAGTAGCACCATTACAAGTTCGAGAATTAAGACTTGTAAATCCATTTGGACACTGAGCTAAATCCATCATATGAGATCCAACTTCTGTAGATCCGCTACTAAATCCTGCTGCTAGAAGCGGGATTGGAATGATTCCTGCAGTAACGCAAGCGTTATGCGCCTCAAGAATAGATTGAGTATCGTCTGCATCACCTGCTGGATCTCCTCCATACGGTCCTTCATCAGAGATAGGAATTACAATCTTAGTCGCGTTTGGGTTCCATACGTGATCAAGTACTGTTGGAGGGTTTCCAGGAACATTTCCTTGAGCGTCATGCCAAGAAAGGCAAGCCCATGTTGAAGCAGGTCCCCAAAACTCACTATAGTAACCACCGTCCTGTGGTAAATCTATTGCTCCATTGGCGTATACTACTTCAGTCAGTTCCCTTATTCCTCCAGAATCATCATTTGGTTGAAGTCCTAAAGCTGTAGTTCTTGGGCCTTGGTTACCGCTACCACCAGTTGCATATGCCGTAGCACAATTACCACTGGTTGCAGCTGATGGCCAATTTCCACTCAATGCATAAAGCGTTTCATAAACAGTCATATTCGCTCGTTCTAACATTGGCTTTAGACCTTCGAAATTATATCCGCTGGCAAAGGAGCCACCATAGAAAACAGCACACATATCTGCCCATTCTGCATTCATTGATCCTGATGTGTCAATGGGAACTACCATCTCTACTTTACCACCGCGTGTATCGTCCCATACAACTTGGACAAAGTCATCCAAATCTACAGCTACATCTGGATGGCCTTTGTGCCCAATTATTGGAGTTAGTAAAGTTTCATCCACAGCCACTATTGCTGTTCTTGCAACAACGTCTGCTTCAATCATTGCATAGTAAATTTGAGGTTGTTGGTAATATTTATCAAGCGGTTCATACGAATCTTCCCAAACAATGTGTGCATTGGCCTGTGAGTCTACATCGACTGCCGGCCAGTCTCTATTTTGTGTGTGTCTAGATACTTCAAAATCATCAATTACTGAAATTGAGGCATCGATTGCTACTCCACCATCAAGATCATCTTGAGATGGGTCTATGACTGTATATTTGATAGCCCAGTTACCTGTTCTATCAGCCCACACAATGTGAGCCCTGTCATTGTCATCGATAGCAATATCTGGATGCCAAGCTCTGCTTTGTCCCGCATTAGAAATCTGAGTCTCATCGATTAAGGTCTCACCTCGAGCATCGACCAATTTGTAATACAAATGTTGAGTGTTTCTGCTCCAAACAAAATGGACATTTCCTTCAGAGTCTGAATCTAAGGCTACCATCCTATCATTTTGGCTTCCCCCATTAACAATTTGTACTGCATCTGTAAGTACTACTTCACTAGCAGCTACCTGAGGAGCCACCATTGAAACAAATACTCCCATTACCATCAATGTAACCATCATTACGCTACTTCTCATCTTCTTTCTATCCATAGAACTCACCTCAGCATATGCTGTAACATATTAGTTTGAACATTCGCTATACTTAACCTCGACCCTTACAGGTCATTTTAGAAATGGGCTATTAGGCCCACTCATCTCTATCAAAACTGCTTCCAAAATCACCGGTTTCGTCGAAATTTATGTCCATTTTTTCTCGTTGAATCTTTTTCCCTCGGGGATTTTTATTTGGCCAGTCATCTACTGGACCTGGTTTACCTGTGCCTGGGCCATATCCAAATTTTATTTTATGAATTAAAGATAATTTTGTTAACCAAACTTTTCTCATTGTATGCATGAATTCGTTCTGTGTCAAACCATCAAACCAAATCGGCCTTGATAAGTTAAATGCTTGTAGAGGACCAGGTTCTTTCTCTTCCTTTTTACCTATATGTAGCACCCAATCTAAATTTGCCTGAGTTAACAATATTCTAGTTTCATGAAGCCAAGATTCCCAATCATGTGAATCTGTAGAGTAGTGTTTCTGCATTTCCAATTGTTGGCCTTCATCGACTCTAGTTATTGAATAAATTAAAACTAAATTTCTATTCTTTGGGATTACGACGTTGAATAAGTGTGCTGCTTTCGTCGGAGGATATCGTACATGGAGATGGAGGAAGTTCTGATTATCTTGTACTTCTCTTGTTTCCAGTTTTTCACTGGCGAGCCATTTGCGAATCTCGTTGGCTGCCGCGGTTGCGTCCATGGCCACTGTTTACAGTCAACCTATTTGAGAAGTGCTAATTGAATATTCAATTTTTCTATTAAAATATTAAATTCTTGACCCGCCGGAGATTTTGAAAATTTACTTATATTCACTGTACCTCTATAATTAGACCAAAAGTCATATCCTAATAAAAATAATAAAGAAGAAATATAGAATACAAATATTATTGAAAAGAAATATAGTAATGCTTGAAGGGAAAGAAAAGGATAGTGTAGAATAGCATCGTTCCAAAGAGAAAGAAATGTGATAACAAAAGAGGTAAGGGGCCAGAAAATAACTGGAGAAAACATACCGGCTAACAAAAAGTACGTTGTTCTTGCATCCAGTCCTTCGTCACTCTTTTCTGCCATATAGCGAGCAAGAAGAGATTGGAGTCCCGAACCAATAATTACAGGTATGGATGTTGTGACCATCAATAATAATCCTATTAATCCAGTAAATAATGTCGAAATACTTGTTTTCTTTAATTGTTGATTTGTATCTATAGCGTTAGGATCTAAGTCATATAGATGTAATTTTTTCGCTGCATCTATTGCATTAGGGATTAAATCTTGATAGGTTGTGTTTTGCTTTGTTTCTTCTCTAATGAATCTTGTAGCATGAACTTCTTGTCTTAGAGTTGTTAGGGGTTTTTGGTCATAATTAGCTTTTAGATGAGCAAGTAATTTCCATGCACGATAGGTTTCCCAGTCTGGGGCTTCAGGAGTCAAGGGAGATATCTTGCGATACATTTCCTCTTTCAATTCATTAACAGCAGAAACGGGGGGCTCAATCCATTCGCCAGCGGCTAATCGAGATGTTTGGTTATCGTCAAAAACTTGTTTTATCTCAATTGGACTTGTATATTCGACATAACTCTTAGTCCTAAACCAATAATGTCTTTCCCAATGAAGACCTGTTGGCTGGATAACAGGGGCGGGTAAACCTCGTTTTTTTGCTATGGCGGCTGACACCAAAGCTGCTCTTGCCGCTCCGGTTCTCAAAGCATGTAATTTAGAGTCTTGGTGAGATTTACCTTCAGGCATTATCACTGCACCGTGACCACCTGCCAAACAATTAGCAATTGTTAACATGCTTCTATCGTTTATTTTTCTAGCGAAATTTTCATCAGTTAATCCCGCTTCTACTTCTGCTTTCCTTAGAACTGGTTGGGATCCGTTTCTCCGGGCCCACCATCCAATAATTGGCCCAGTTATGAGGTCATGTCGTCCCAAAGATATGACTCTCTTTTCCTGAGTTATGATCATTAGAGTTGGATCGACCAACCCGTTAATATGAGTAGCTACAGAAATTCTCCCTCCTTTGTTAGAAGGTATCTGATCAGATTCAAAATTCCTAAATATAATTGATTTACCTACATTAATCATTAATCTTAATAGATGATTGAATATTTTATTCCCAGGATGTTTGCCAGTATGATCGTATGGTGCTTTCTCTAATTTCTTGATATTGATTTTATGTGCTGCCGCTGATAGTTCCGGCATAATTTCGGGGGCACTGTCCGAACCGTTCACAGAGTTGCGGGCCGGTTAGAGGTTGAGAATACATCGGTCAATTCAAAAAATTATTCGAGTTCTTCTAATATTGCTCTTGAAAGTTCCATAGCATCAGAATGATCTATAGGTTTTGGCTCCCAGATAAAAGAATGGTTAGATTCTGGATATTTTGGGATTATATGAAAATGAAGATGAGGGACTGTCTGCCCAGCATTTTCTCCATTGTTTTGGACAATGTTGTAATCATTAGCTCCTGTAATTTTCATTATTGCCCTACAAATCTTTGGCAGCACCCGTCCCAATTCAGCAGCAGAATCCTCAGAAAGACAGTCCATTGTGCGGGATTCCTCTTTTGGGATGACCAAAACATGCCCTCTAGAGAGAGGATTGATGTCCAAGAAAGCATAAACGGATTCGTCTTCGTAGATTTTATGAGAGGGAATTTTCCCAGATAATATTAAATTGAAAATAGTTTTTCCATTTCCAGCCATTATATCATTAACCCGATTTAGAAATTGCCTCAATAATTGGCACCATTGATTTGATTTGTATGGCATTAACAAGTTCAGTATTCATTGCTCTAGATTGATCTGTTAAAGAGATTTTTACTTCTTTTAATTCTTGGGCATTGGAAATATTTGTGTCATTATTATTATGAATGTTCTTGGCTAGATTGGCGATTTGATTTGAGATTTCTCCTATTGGATGGCCTTCTGTGGAAAAGTAATTTTCTATATTCTCTGAAGCTTGAGATAATGCTTTTTCGATTTTTTGGCTTCCTGCAAAGTTAATATTTTTGACCCAATTGCCGGCATGATTACCGGCTGCCTCGCCTGTAACCAAATCTTCAAGTTGTAGATTTCCTGGAAGGTATCCTTCACCATGCATGCCAGTATTAGCTGATCTTCCAGCAGCATAAAGCCCAGTATACCACATTTTTTGAGAGTTGAATGTGACTCGCCCGTTTTCGTCTATCGGCGCTCCCCCTAAAGTAAATGCTACAGAAGAATATACAGGTATTACTTCTGAATTGATATTCAAGCCAGTTCTTTCTTCAATTCTTCTAATTGTTTGGGCGTACCATACTTTAGCATCTGGTTCAAGAGATCTTAGATCAAGTACACAATTATCTCCATTCTCTTCATTACCAATATCTAAATCTTCACCGGAATCTTTTCTGTATCTTCCTCCGACACTTAAGATATCAACAGGTAAATGTAAATTTGTGCCTTTAATTGTTAAATGATGTTTCGACATATTCGACATTCCCTCAAGTTTTATTCCCGCAGCCGCAGCCAATGAAACTCCAGTGCCAGAACCTTCTGAAATATTGCTCCAAAGGCCTTGATAACCGTCTGTTGCTAGAATTACAGCTTTTGCTTGTACGCCAAATACTTCACCGGATTGGATATCTAAAACTGTGATTCCGCGCACTTGTTTGTTGTCCATCACCAAGGATAGTGTTTGTAAATCGGCCCGCCTAACTATTCCTCTTTTGATTGTCTGTTCTTCAAGAATTCTTGTGATTTCACGAGATGTAGAATCTCCGCATCCAACAAGACGTGGTCGACTATGCCCTTGGCAAGATGCTGCAAAGGGTAGACCTCCGTCCCTTCTTTGCAAAACTAATCCCCAATTTTCTAACTTTGCTAAAACATTCATTGCTTCGCCACAAACTCTTGCAGCAGCTGATTTGTTTGTTCTTTCGCCTCCCGCTGATATTGTATCTTCACGATGAGATGTTGAGTCAACTTCGTCAAAAGATGCTGCAAAACCACTAACTGGAGATATGCCTGAACCTGAACCTATACTTTTACCATCAATTAGGAGTGGCTTTGTTCCGGCATCCGAGGATGCTATGGCTGCTCGGAGTGCTGCTGGGCCGCTGCCGATAATTACAATGTCCCAAGATTCCATGGCCTCTCGGACTCTTCGAAAAGATTCCTTCTCAAGAAGATGACGCACTAAGAGGTGTCTAATTTTGGATTATTCTGAAACCGAAAGCGCCAGTTTTCTAACGGCCTCAGCCGCATCTGTCATCCTCACTCCTGCACTTTCTGGGTGAAGACTAGATGTAAGAGTCGTATGCATAACTGTAGATGAAATAGTGATTCCATCTTCGCCATTGATCGTTACTTGTACGGGATGAGGGCCTGAAACAGTGCTAGGCCATGCAACACCTATCCACAATACCAAAGCCGCATCTAATAATCCGTCAAGAGTGATAATTTGCTTGGTCTCTGTTTTTCTACAAGGTACTCTCAGAGTTTGTATTTCAGGCTCACCATGAGCAGTTACGACTTCAACCTCGATAATCATGTCAGATTTACTGCCGTTATGAACCATTACAAAAAGGTCAGATTGCCCATCGGAAGATCTTGGGGGTAGGTCTAAATCCATTCGCCAATTATTTTCACTAAGACTTAGTTCTCCATTTTTGGATGAGTCATGTAATCTATCAATCAAACGAAATAAACCTGGTTGCCAAGCTCTAGTGTGGGCTAAGAGCCTCTGGATAGTATTGATGTTGATTTTATTCTCTGAGTTTGTTAAATAATCCATTGCAGAAATTTTGTAAACTTCTTTTACAGATTGTAACATCTCTTCATTTGTCAGTAAACCTCTCGCATTCAAGTGTAATGCTGCTAACATGTGCTCTAAAGCAGCTGCAGGTTCATGCCCGTCCCTTACCTTGTCTATCAATTCATTCGACCAATCATCCCAACTACCTGCTGTTTCAGGATCTAAGTGTGCAACCAATACTTCTGTTAGTACTCTTTCTAAAATACTGTCATGTAGAGTAGGAGCATGTAAGGAAAGTAGAGGGAAACGTCTAGATCGCATAGGTATAGATCCTTCTAAATAGAAGGTGTTTAACCAACAAATAAATCCTAAAATTACAGCGAAACTGATTAAAATTTGGCCTAGAATATATCCTGTTTCTAACTCCCATACTACGAATAAAGATATGGCAGCTAATAGTGACGAAAATAATCTCACTCTTTCTCTGAGTACTCTCTCGTGAAGTGTATTAAGAATTCTTTCAACTCCAGGGTATGCTTCCTTAGATTTGAAACCCCCAATTCTCAATTGAAGGCGATGCCTTGCAGACATTCTAGCAAATACAGAAGAAATATTTGGAGGTATTAAGATTATGAAATTTATAGTAAATATTGCTATCGCCAATTGTAAAGACGAATATTCCCATTTAGTTAAAATCACTCCTGCTGAAGTTGGAGCCGCTATAGAAAACCAAAATCGGATTGAAGGCGTATACTTAATTGTAGATATCCACGTCCAGAATCTTCTCTGAGAGTCGATTCTTTCAACTCTTTTTGAAAATGCCTTATCCTCACCAAAAGTGGGCTCTGCGTAAGGAGTGGGTAACATCTCTTTGGGAGTAGGCACGACTCTACGAAGTAGTCAATATCCTTGATGCCATCGGAAGATTTGCTGAAAAATACATGGTTTTTGTGACCATCACATTTCTTGAAGCATATGCTCTCGCATATACGGGCGATTAGTGTAGTCTGGATATCACCTTGGCCTCCTAAGCCGAGAACCCGGGTTCAAATCCTGGATCGCCCGCCACTAAGAAAAGGCTAGACCGTGTCTTCTTCCGGCCTTTGCAACACGATGGAGGAATTGCTCTAATGGTATCCTAGCATGCATCGAATTTTGCAGATTCTTGTCGCAATCTGCTAATGCATCTAATATTTCACATCTTAATTCATCGGTAATTGAAATTCTTCTACTAATAACTACCTCATGAATCTGTGATATGACGTCTTCGGAATCTAATCCATATTCATTCATTAATTTATCAATTTCTGCAATGGCGCCGGAAAGAATTTTCTTATTTCTACCATTTCTTTTCTCCCATTTCCACTCTACAACTTTTCCTCTTAATGAGAGTTCGAGAAGATGTCTTCCGGCTTGGAGAGTTGTTGCTTGAATCAATTTATGTACAGCGGATCTATCTGATGCTAGTCCTCTAGATTCAAGCATTTCCAATGTAAAAATTGATTTTCTAAGATTTCCTTTACATACGTATACTATATCTCCAATTACGCCCTCATTTTTTTCGACATTTTCTGCATCACATATAGAATTCAAAGATGAAACTAATTGTTCTGTAGATGTAGATGGGATTCTTATCATCTGGGTTCTGGACCTTAGTGCATCGATAATCCTACTCGGAGCTCTGGCGACCAAAATAAATCTAGAAGCATTGCCAACCGTTTCCATCATACGGCGAAGGTAGGCTTGACGGATGTGTCCTAAATGATCTGCATCTTCTAAAACAATAACTCTGCTAACCGGTACTTCTCCGTCTTGTAGTTCTATTTCTCGTCCTGCTGGAGGTATGTCTGATTCTTTGGTCGGCATAATTCCCCTATCAAAAGCATCCAAAGACATGCGTCCTGCTAATGTATCTGAAGAATCTGTTCCCCCTGGTCTAAGAAAATTTTCAAATTTCGCCATAGCGCCACTAGATTTTGCTAAATCTCTACATTGAAGAATGTGTGTAGTAGATTCCCAACCAGGGCCGAGCATTTGCCTGGCGACTAACTTCCAAGATGCTGTTTTTCCAACACCTGCAGGTCCTGTAATTAGTAAATTTGGAGGATTTGGCGATAAACTGGCAGAAATTAATGCTTGACGTAAATTTTGAGGAATTGCGAGTTCCTCAAAAGTTCGAGGAGAATGTTCACTGAGCCAACTTGCCACAACATAGCGTCAAAGTGAGGGCTCTTGAATTGAACGATTTTTATTCTGCCTTCAAAATCTTATGTCGGCCGCCTTTACGAGGCTTGACAAATATTCTGTAACCGCAGGATCTGCAGGATTTTCCTGTTGAGCCTGCTTCTGTCCAAGTTAATTGCCCACAACGAAGACATTTGTATCGGATTTCCAAAGGATCCATTGCGGACTCACAATGGTTGCACCTAGGTAGTTCGGTTTCACTCCACGGCCTTCTGTCAGTACGGTTGCACTGGCGGCATTTGTGAAGAATTAGTTTCTCAGCGCTCTTTGCCATCAAACCCGCCGACTGGCGCACCCTTCTTCAATCTGTGGTTGAATTATTGAGCGCTGCGTGCCCTCAAACAGACTGCAACAAAGTTCTCAAAAATCTTGGCGCCATACTCTGAGTCATTCACTTCTGGATGAAATTGAAGGCCGAAACGGTCACCTGTATCGTTCTCCATAGCTTGGACTGCGCAATTATCACTTAATGCCGTTATTCTGAAACCATCTGGAACATCAACAACCTCATCATTATGGCTTTCCCAAACTCCTTGTTTCTCCGGAGTATCGGCAAATAATTCGCCCCCTCCATCGATTAATTCTATTGAGGCAGCTCCAAATTCCGGATGAGGTGCTTCTTGAGACTTGCCTCCATAATATCCTGCCATGAATTGATGCCCTGCGCATATTCCCAGAATAGGGACTTTGAGAGTTAAATATTCAGCACAATTGCCCAATTCTCCCGTTAATCCGACTCTAGCTGCCCCTCCTGAAAGGATTAAACCATCGACTTTTCTAAGTTCAGAAAGAGGCGTTTTATTGGAGAGGATTTGAGTATCTACTCCTAGATATCTCAACATTCGCCACTCTCTATGGGTCCATTGCCCTCCGTTGTCAATAACATCGATGACCAATTTCTCCTCTGACATGACATAATCGAGTTGCAAGAGGGTCATGAATTATCCCCTGAAATGGCTTCAGAATTGCAACCTTGGTTTGGGTGCGTTTGAAATACACTACCTTTGTCGTGATGCTACTGCCCCGATGGTGTAGTGGCCTATCATGCAGCCCTGTCGAGGCTGCGACCCGGGTT
>CAXFIU010000036.1:0-14269 GCA_964003245.1 uncultured Candidatus Poseidoniales archaeon | reverse complement strand
TATCTTCCGATTCAGAAGGATCATTTGGAAAAACATCTGAGTTATCTCCTACTCCATCTCTATCCGTATCTTCCGATTCAGAAGGATCATTTGGAAAAACATCTGAGTTATCTCCTACTCCGTCACCATCAGAATCACTATCTTCAAAAGGATTGTTTGGAAAAGCATCTGAGTTATCTCCTACTCCGTCACCATCAGAATCACTATCTTCAAAAGGATTGTTTGGAAAAGCATCTAGATTATCTCTAACGCCATCACCATCAGAATCTGGAAAATAACCACTGAGGCCCCAATTTAATATTGTAGCTGAGAAATCATCGTCACTCGAACTCCAAATCTGAGGAGAGTGACCTCCATTAGGAATTTCCCATAATGATACACGATTACCAAAGCTGCAATTCAAATGTTCATATTCAATAGTGTCATTTTCCCCACTAGGAGAAATTAAATCTAATTGATTAACTGTAGTGTAAGATAAATCACATCCGGACCGATTGGCCCAAGAAAAAACTGTTTGGGATGCAGATGGGTAATTATTCCCTAGTATACTACCTCCATCATAAGAAATAACCGAATCTAATGTACCATGGATTTGCAATACATTTGGATAACCGGTATTTGGACAATCATTGAAATCATAATGTGTTGCACCTGCTAAAGAAATTACAGACCTAATCATGTATCCTCTTTCACAAGCCATACGATGGGCCATGAATCCACCATTTGAATGCCCCACAAGAATGACTCCTTCTGGATCGGCCCCATGGTATGTTATCGCCTCATTGATTAAAGTTGTCAGCCATGATACATCATCTACATCTTGCCCCCAAATATTACAACAGGCATCTGTTGCATTCCAGAACCTTTGGCCGGTTATACTAATTGTACCGTCAGGCCTTAGTAAAAGATGACCATTTTCATGCACACTATCTATTAAATCAAAAAAATTCGATGCACCTGAGCCTGATCCAGTATAACCGTGTAAAGCAACAACCAAAGGTAATTTATGACTAATATTATGGCCACCTGGCAACTCCAAAATTGCTGTTCTTGATCCCGGGCCTATCTCTAAAATTGTATGATTATCCGTATATACAATAGTTTCATTTGTCTTACTTGTATCCAAATCTAATAATTCATTGTCATTGATAATTACAGAAAATATTGAAATCAAGAATAAAACGACCAATGTGACAGATAGGAAAGAATTATGCTTCATGTTTGCCCTCTGTATCAATGCTATTCCACCATCTCATTAATGGGATAAAGAAAATTATACAAAATATAGAGATTAATGTGAAATTAAACCAGTTTAAAGAACTCTGTACAGATTCCCCATAAACCCCTAATAGAAATCCTACTGAACCAAATCTAATACCTCTGCCAAAAATACCCGCCAATGCAAAAAGTCGTAAATCCATTCTTCCCGCTCCTGCTATCCAGGCAAGTGCCTTGTAAGGAATTGGAGATATTGCTGCAATGAAAACACCTGCCGAACCGTATTTTTCAATCAAGAAGTTTAATCGGTTAACGTTGCTATCACTTACAAAACGCTCCAAAAGAGGTATGCCTCCATAATATCCAATTCCATAACCAAAAAATGCCCCTAAGACACTACTTAGAGTTGCAACAAGAACTATTAATGAAATTCCTAATATGCTATCTGCTTCTATAACCATTGGAATAACTAGAACATCCGGAGGTATCGGTTGAAAAGCTGCTTCGGAGGCAGAAACCAATGCTAAACCCATTAATCCAAAACCATCTGCCCAATCAACAAATGGTTGAAAATAATCGCTCGGACTCATCCCTCTCAATTGTCTCCCGCATCACTATGCGAATGAACATTTTCCGAATATAATTCATTACATCACACCTATTACTGATATGTAGGCAACCACTCGCAGAGATGTGGCGAAGGAGGTATTAGATACTGGGGCCTTGATTTCTTGGCCAATTATTAGATTAAATGGATGCTATGCAATTCCTTCTCAGAAAATGGAATTATGTAAAATATATCCAGAAAAAGAGATTGAAATTGAGTCTGCCAAACTAATATGGATAAATCCTGATGAAAGAAGTCTAAAAATTGCTACAGATTTAGCCATTGAAACAGGAGATATGGCAGGATTATCTGAAATTGATTTAGGAATTCTTGCTCTATCTATCAATCTGAAAAGTGCTTTAGTAACGGACGATTATAGATTGCAAAATCTCGCAGAAAAAGCAGGAATAGAATGGGAAACTGTATCTACAAAGGGCATTAAGGAGATTTGGAAATGGGAATTGAGATGTATAGCGTGCAAAAAAATGTACCCTCAACCGGAAAAACCTAATCAGAAAAAATCAGACTGGGGAGAATGTGAAGACTGCGGTTCTAAACTTAAATTGAAAAAAATAAGATAATTACTCTGATTCGTCAAGATGCTCTTTAGTCATTCCACCACGATCCATATCTTCTCCAGCAATTGACATACCCTCTTGTAGACCTCTCTGAAATTCACCCTTCGCACGGCCTGCATTTCTAGCTAATTCGGGTATCTTTTTCGCTCCAAAAATGATTGCAAGCATTATTACAAGAATTACGATTTCTTGAGTACCTAAGATTCCCATATCAAACCTGAAGAGGTAGCAACCTTCAAAGTCTTCGGCGAAAAATGCCCTTAACCTCCAGAAACTGGTGGTAAAAAGGCAATTTCGGACGAATCTTTTACTTCGGTATCAAAATCTACGCCAATTTCTCCATCCAATGCCACTACTAACCCACCAGAAATCATAGATTTCAGTTCAAAACGATCAATTATCTGATTAATAGTAGTTCCATGGAGTAAAGATAATTCGATTGTTCTCTGATTTAGTTTCTCAGCCAATGGACCAAAAAATAGTAGCTTTACTTTAACTGCTCCATCAATAGATTCTGGCTTAGTCACAATACTCGGAGAAGTATCTTAGCAATCAAACCATCTATTATTTATTCTAAAAATAAAAAATAATTTATTTCTAACTAACAACAATTCATAGGTATGTCATTACTCGTAATGGTATGAATGAAGTGGAAGCTGTCGTCTTCGATTGCGATGGAGTATTGGTAGATATTACTTCATCTTGGCAGCAAATACACAACTATTTTGGAACAAACAATAAAGAAAATCTAGCTAAATTTCTTGATAAAGAAATTACAGATGATGAATTTATGGAATTGGACGTCAGATTATGGCTAGATATTCAAGAAAAAATCCATATGGACGAAATAATGAGATGTTTTTCTGGCGTTAAACTGATGAAAGGAGCAAGAGATGTGATTAATGAACTCAAAAAAAGAGGAATTTATGTAGCAATAGTTTCCTCAGGTGTGGCAAGATTCATAGGTTCAATAGCACATATACTGAAAGTTGATGATTGGGCTGCGAATGACTTTTCATGGAATGAAGAAGGCTATCTCTCTGGACCTGCTCCTGCAATGGTTGATTCTCATGACAAGGGAGAAATGGTAGATAAATTAGCAAGAATAAATGATTTTCAGGCAAGTAAGATATGGACAGTTGGCGATTCAGGTACTGACTTATCAATGCAAATACCTGGTTCTAATTTCATAGGATTTAATCCGGCAAGAGAAAGGTCAATGAATGAATTTACTAAAGCAAATGTACCAGTAATTATTGAAAAGGATCTAACAAAAATCTGGAATATTATTTTCTCGGAAGACTTCCCAAATGATGTTTAAGCAAATGGTATTGATGCGGAGGCATGGGTATGCAAGTTAATCACAGTCAAAATACAGGGTTTAGGCTGGAAACCTAGCATTCTCTGATAATCAGTCTGGTCTTGCCATGTAGAACTGTGAACAATTGTTGTACCTTTATGATCTCCAACGAATTGCCCATGTACATGACCAGTAACAAAAATATCAGGTATAGTTCCAATTACCATACTATCTTCAGGCTCAGGAGATAGCGGAGTTTTCCCTCCCCACGAAGGAGCCAAGTGCCTTCTTTCAAGCATTGAACGCATGGCCATTTCAGGTTTCGCATAAGTTACAGACCTGAGACCTGCAACAAAGTCGTCTATACTTTTCCCATGGTATGAAAGAATTCTTACTCCATGGAGGCTAAAATCACAAGGATTGCCCACAAAAACCGTATCGGAGTAGTCTTGTTGAACCTCGGGGTCAAGTGCAGGTTGAGGTTCTGCAGGACGAACTGCATCGTGATTTCCTGGAAGAATTATGACATCTACCCAATCAGGCAGATCACTTAGAAGCATAGCAAGTGCTCCATATTGCTTGAATAAATCAGTTATTGCCAAGTGCCTGTCCTGACCAGGATAAATCCCTACACCATCAACACCGTCTCCGCTTAATACGAAATATTTGATATTCTTAGCTAAAGGGTCATTTTTGAACCAATTAATCATTTTCTCCCATTGAGGCTCAAGAAATGTTTTACTACCTACATGAACATCGGAGAGGAAGGCCGCAGATACAGATTCATCGACACTGGCAGCATTCTTTGCTCTACGAGGCAAAGGTGGCAAGTGAATATTTGAAATGATGAATAAGTCTGTTCTGTCACCAATAAAGAATCCACTCACACCGACTACATCATCATTCATCAATCCATCAAGAGCAGCGTGTAATGGATTAGCCCCTGAAGGAGGTTTCAGTAGACATTGAATCTGAGTTGTTTCATCTTCTAATAGAAACATCAGATTGCCTGATTTTGCCCAACGAGGCTCACTAACTAGGCCGACTATTGTAATTTCATATTCATTAGAGGAATAACGTTGACGATTTCTATAAGCCTCAGCATTGGAAATAGGCCTTCTTGGTAATGAACGCCCCTCAATCATTAAATTCCGGATTTGACTTAGTCTACTATTGAAAAATGACTTAATATCAGATAATTTCCCTTCAGTAACTGAATTTCCAGTGATATCAAAATGCACCTCAATTTCCGAATCTATATCTTTGGCTAACATTGGAAAATCTTCAAGACTGTATTGAGCTAGCCCATGAGGCCTAGGAGCAGGTGATATTTCATTGCTAGAAATGGGGGCAATGACTCTGCCAATTGGTGAGGGATTATCAGGAGCAGGAAGGGTAGCCTGTGACTTCTTTGTCGAGTTTGCTGATTCTTCAGAAATCACTTCATCGATTGAAACTAAAGACAATAATTGATCTATTGATTGAGTTGTAAGGAACTTTACATTTGAAGAGTTTGCTGCTTCAATCAAGGGATTAATGTCTACTAATTGCTCAATTTTATTCTTGGCATCTAGCCCCATGACAAGAAGTCCAGCAGCAGTCAACATTTTCTGCTGTTGCGCCCAATCGTCGGATGCCATACAACTCACGTCAGGTACGTACGCTCATGATAATATCGCTGCAAGAGAGTCATTCATCCCAATCTGTCAGAGATGCTAAATCTACCTTTTGTATTTCTTCTGCCACTGTAGTATCTTCAGCTTCCCAAGTCATACTACCCTCCCACTGTTCGGAAGAAGGATCTAGCCGAGATATATCTGATTCGGATTCATCTATTTCACCAATATTTTCGGAAATATTCGCTTGCTCTTCTAATCTATCTAATGTTTCTAGAGCCAGTCTAAGAGCAAAGACTGCAAACGAACGTTTATTGTCCAACCTATCGTTTTCACCAAAATCCATTCTTCGTACAAGAAAATAGTCTTGAGCAATGACAGCAACATGCACTCTACCAACTTCCTTTTCTGAAGTAGATCCTCCGGGGCCTGCGATTCCAGTAATTGCAATAGCTACATCAGATCCTGATTGATATCTAGCACCTTTAGCCATTTGAACCGCTACTTCATGAGATACCGCTCCTGCCTCGCCTTCATCAAATGCAGATTTTTGCACCCCTAACTCTCTCATCTTTGCTTCATTAGAATAAACTACCCATCCTTGATTAAACCACTGAGTAGCGCCAGAAATATCGGTGATTAATGAAGCAAGTAAGCCACCAGTACAGGATTCTGCTGTAGATACAGTCCAACCCTTCTTCCTAAGGCGTCTAGTCATCCGAGATGCTAGTCCCGCGGTCTCTTCTACCACATGTACCCCTAGTGGTAATCCTTCTTGACTGTTTACACTTAATCTTGAAGATTATAGTGGTGGGCCCGGCAGGAATTGAACCTGCGATCTTCGCTTTGTAAGAGCAACGTCATAACCCCTAGACCACGGGCCCCAAATGAGAGTCGGGTGGCGTCGCATTCAAATCATTGGCGGTCAAAGCATCTGTTAGAGAGTGCTTGTTTGAAGGATATTGATGAACTAATTATTCGACTGGAAAAAAATGGTTTTCCAATAGATAAAGAACTTAAATATGCCCTAAAAAAGGTCAATATTCAACATTTTCTAAAAACAGAATGTGAACAATTCTTTTTAGATAACCCTGCTGAATTCATGAAAACAAGTAAGGGAATTAGAAAAAATATTTCTGCACCACATATGTTAGTAATTTTATTACATCATTTAGAAATAAAAAAGGGACAAAAAGTTCTATTGATTGGATCAAAAGGTGGATACCTAACGGCGATTTTAGACAATCTTCTGGGCGAAGAAGGAATTATTACTTTAATAGAGCCACATAATGAGGTTCTTGAGCATACAAGAAGAGTCTTAGAAAACTATGATTCGAAAGGTATTATTCGTGTTCTTTCAGTAACCGATTTTGATTACTATGAAGATTCTGGGAAAGAATTTGATAGAGTTCTAATTACAGGAGCAGTTAGAGAAATTCCTGATTTCCTTAATTTCAACTCACAAGAAGGTTCATTCATATTAGGGCCATTTGGAGGAAATATTCAACAAAGACTTTTGAAAAAAGAAAAACAATCAGGAGAATGGTTAGATACGGACTTGGGAGGAGTAGTTTTTTCCCCCATGGATACAAAAATTTCAGAACGAAGTCCATTGAATCCAATTGTTCTAGCAGAGGGACTTGAAGACTCATTTTCATTGATATCAGAGATGATAGAAATTGATGAAGAAATTTTTCAAGGAGTTGAACAACTAATACAATCTTTGAGAGAACTGCCAAGAGATATTCCAACTATTGATGAAGATTCCTCGGATGAAGAAATTATGGAAAATCCTGTAATGGACCTAATGATGTCAGAAATGGAAAGATTGGCTCCAATATGGCCAATTATTGAGCATTTTATGTCAATTGAACTTGTAAATATCTTCAACTCGGAAGATGAAAACTCATTCACGGGCGGAGGGCATGAAGACCTAGTGCCCTGAATAGGAGTATTCTTGCACTAATGGCTAGTGCGAGTAATGTGATTAGAGCGACTATACGCCAGTTGAACAATAAAGACGTTCGATTACGGAGAAGGGCTGTAAGGAAGTTGTTTGAACTAGACGACCCAGCTGCAATCGATGCTTTCATACCTCTTCTGAAAGAAAATGATGAATGGTTTAGAGAGAAGGCATTAATGGCAATACAAAGATGGGCCTCAATGAAAGATCTTGATTTAGCAGAGAAACTGTCGAAATCAAAAAAACCAGAAGAAAGAATACTAGCTTGTAGAATCGCACCTAGGGTTGGTAAATCAAGTGAATCAATATTGAGAAGAATGTTGGATGATGAAAATAATCTAGTTAAACAAAATGCATGGAAAAATATTCTAAATATAAATGAAGATTTTATTGAAGATGCATTAGAAAATGAGGATGTCGGAATTAAAGTATTAGCTATTGAAAGAATACATCTAATGAACGAAATAAATAATGAGATTATCAAAAAAATATTAGATGATGATTCTACTAGAATAAGAAAAAAAGGAATTAATTTACTAAAATCTAAACCTGAGATATATTCTTCCGGAGAATTTGATGAAATTATTATTAAAATTGTAGAAAAGGATGAGGATATTCAGATTCACGCACTAATAATGTTAATTGAATTAGGGGGGGAAAACGAACTATTCAATCAGAAAATACCGATTTGGTTGGAAAATGAGGACCCAGAGATGATTAAATTAATAGTGCAGTCAATAGAGAATAAAGATTGGAAAGAAATCGATTGGATAATTAATAAAATTATGAATTCATCGAATGATAAACTAATTTCTAGAATCCTAAGAAGGAAAAGATCAATTGAGGCTGATAAATATCGAAAAGATATTCTTCTCGATGAGAAGAGAGATTTAGTATTAAGATCTAGAATTATAGAAGATTTATTTGGTAAAAAGCAAGATGAAGAAATAATAAAAATCATATTAGAATTAGAAAATAATGAAAACGATTCTATTTCTAAAACTGCTAAAATGTATAGAGAAAGTATCTCATGACCCTAAACGGCAGGCTGCATTAATCTGGAAAGTGGAACGGCTATTGGTGGAAGATGATCTGATAATCGATGCCTACTGGTTTTAGGAGACAATAGATTACCCGATAATGCGGCTTCGATTACTTCTTCCTTGGTAATTGAATCCCTACCACAATTGGGCCAAACATCTAATTCGATTAAGTCATCTTCGAGATAATTAATAAAAACGCATGGAACACAACTTAATTCTAGCCTCATTGCTACATGAAATCTATGATGCCCATCTAATATCGTCCCAGTGGATTTATCAATCAATAACGGCTTTGTGTAAGCATTCCATCTATGAGTCATTTTTTCAAGTTGATCAACTTTTTTAGGCAGAATTTCTTCATGTGGCCTGAGAATTTCTATTGGGACCAACTCAACCTTCATGAAGGTCGGAGAAGCATATTGTTGTTAGTTTTGATGCCGAAGATATGATGTCTAGTTGTATTTACGCAGATACATGGTTGACACTGAGCAGCACCTCACGCCAGAGGATAATTTAGTCTTAAATCAACTAAGGGAACATGGTGAGGCTTGGATTGTTGGAGGCTGGGTAAGAGACATTCTACTAATGAGTAACTCAAAATCTGACCTTGACATTGCTACAACACTTTTACCTAAAGAAGTAATAGAAATTTTTCCAAAAACAATTCCGGTAGGGGAAGAATTTGGGACAGTAATGGTTAGGTTAGAGGGGGACTCTGAGAAAAAATGGGAAGTAACAACACTTCGTAAAGATGGAAGTTATGGAGATGGAAGAAGACCAGATAATGTCTCATTTGGAACTAACATTATGGATGATCTGGCACGAAGAGATTTCACAATAAATGCTATGGCAATAGATGTAGATGGTAACTTAATAGATATATTTGGAGGAGAAAATGATTTACGTCTCAACATAGTTAAAGCAGTGGGTGAGGCTGAAAAAAGGATTGCAGAGGATGGTTTGAGGATATTGCGTGCTTTCAGATTCTTAGATTTAGAAAAAAATAACCTAAGAGCCCTAGATACGGAACTAGAAAAAGCAATTAAAGAAAATATAGATATGTTAGATAAAGTATCTAGAGAACGAATTACAGATGAAATTAGAAAGATTTTAGCTAGCAATAATCCATATGGTATATTAATGAAAATGCAAGAATTAGGTGTTTTGAGTAATATAATGGATGATTTGAACATCGAAATCAAAGATTTAGGATTAGTACAGCCAATGGTTATTTTAGCAAGATTATTGAAAAATAATAACTTCGATGGAGAACATTTATCTGAAATTTTAAAGAGAATACTTAAATTATCTAAAAAAGAAATTAGGAAAATATCTTTCTTGCACGAAAATAGAAATTTAAAATTTGATAATAGTATAAGCAGTATCAGAAGATTTCAAGTATTGCTCACAGAAGAGCAGAAGTTGGCAATATTACAATATCATAATGAGGAAGATTTTAACGAAAAATACCATAATAGGAATGATGATATCAACATACGACCGATTCTTGATGGGACAAAAATCTCTGAAATTACGGGAATAAAACCAAGTCGAAAACTTGGTTTGCTGAAAGATTGGTTATTTAGGATACAAATCGAAGAAAACATAAATCAAGAAAATAAAATGATTGAAATTCTACATGATATTGATTGGAATGATTCAGATTTCGAATCATGGCCAAAATTATCGTGGCCTTAATCAAAGTTCATTAAGATACTCAATATATTCATTTTCATCTAAATATTGGTCATCATCAAAACTGTCCAATGGTTGTACGATTACACACCAACCATCAGCATATGCATCATCATTAACAAGATCTGGATTGTCTTCTACATCACCATTTAGAGAAACTATTTTACAAGGGAATGGGGCATTGAGTAGTAATTTCTCATATTCTGTGGTAACAGTGATCAATAAATCATCAAAACCTAATTCATCACCACCGGTCATTGGTGTTGGTGCATCATCATCTTGAGAGACTTCTCCATCCTCATCATCCGAGCCTTCTATTTTAAACTCAGAATCATCCTCAGGTTTTGTTAAAATAACTCTGATGATATCTCCATGTTCAGCTCTTATGAACTCGCTCAGTCCTATCTTTATCTGGGAGTCATCCTTCTTTTCGTCTAATACTTGTAACCAAAGATGTTCCAGAGTATACTTACGCCCTTGTGCTACACTAAATTCAACATAATCGCTGTCGGCCATACTAATTCTCGACCTGCGCCCAACTGACAACCGTTTTGAATTGTTCGATTCGGACAAGTTGTTACATTTGCCATTACGAGACATTAACAATACCATTCTCTTCGGGGGGTATGGTGAGATAATGGAGTTCATGGAAACAGAAGAACAAAGTATGATTCGAGAGATGGTTCGTAGCTTTGCTGAAGAGGTATTAGCACCTACTTGTTTAGAAAGAGACAGGACTGCTACTCCACCATTAGATGAATGGCAGAAATTCTGTGAATATGGTTTGCAGGGCATCACAATTCCAGAGAAATATGGCGGAAGCCCTGTAGATGATATTTCTGAAACAATTATTATTGAAGAGCTTGCAAGAGTTGACCCGTCGTTTGCAGTAATGTACTGTGTACATGTAGGGTTGTGCGCAAAAACAATTGAAATACATGGAAATGATGAACAGAAAGAAAAATATCTAACAAGACTTGCAGGAAATGAGATTGGAGCATATTCTCTTTCTGAAGCAGGAGCTGGAACTGATGCAGCCGCAATGGTTTGTAAAGCTAAAAGGTCAGACGATGGAAAACATTACATCATCAATGGGGAAAAAATGTGGGTTACAAATGGCAAGAGTGCGGATATTTACGTACTTTTTGCTAAAGACGTAGATCATCCGGATTTTGGTGTCAAGAAACACGGGGGCACGACTGCATTTATTGTTGATTCATCGATGGAAGGTTTCAGTGTTGGTAAGAAAGAAGAAAAATTAGGGATTAGGTCCTCAGATACATGCGTATTACTTCTTGAAGATTGTAAAGTTCCTGTTGAAAATGTCTTGAAAGGAGTGGGGGAAGGTTTTCCTATAGCAATGAATGCACTGGATAATTCTAGAATTGGAATCGCTGCTCAGGCATTAGGAATTGCTCAAGGAGCTTTTGAATCAGCGTTGAATTATTCTCATGAAAGACAGGCATTTGGTAAACCAATTGCACATCATCAAAGTATTGGAAATTATCTTGCAGACATGGCTACACAAATTGAAGCCGCCAGAATGATGGTTTACAAAGCAGCTTGGGCTAAACAAAGACATTATGAAAATGATGGGCAAAGACATACAAAGGAGGCGAGTATGGCTAAACTATTTGCAGGAGATACTGCTATGTGGGTATCTGAAAGAGCTGTACAAATACTTGGAGGATATGGTTATACAACGGATTTTCCAGTCGAGAGATTTTTCAGAGACGCAAAAATTACTCAAATATATGAAGGGACTCAAGAAGTTCAGAGAATTGTAATCAACAGGGCAATTAAGCCTTAATTATTCGAACCAAGAATATTTTCTTTGGCCTTCTAGAACATCATCTCCGCCTACTGATATCAAGGCAAATTCATTTTCAGGAGATAAAATAGATTTTCTTGCAGTTCCTCGATGAAGTGACTCATATATTTCTTTGTCAATAGGGTGTCTTTCCTCAAGTCTTCCAAATAGATTGAACCTTTCTGCAATTTGTTTCCATTCTGGTTGGATTATACCCTCGAAAACTTTTGCTTTAGCGCCTGAACCATAACCACACAAACCAATACGTTCACCGACCATTTCTTCATTTTCTAAATGATCAGATTCGATTGTCGACATTAGAGCTAAGAATATCGAACCAGTATATTGATTTCCAACAAGGCTTGATGCCCTCTGTGCTTTCTCAATTCTAGCATCGACAAAATCCTTGAACAAAGAGGTTTTAGATATTAAACGACGATAATGGTCGTTTGCTTTCTCAAACTCCTCATAGTCCTCGAAATCTTCAGGTAAAGGTTCTTCACCAATTTCTTCGATAATTTCATTCCACAGAGATAAATGCCTTCTATCATGCCTAAAAACATCCGGAAACATTCTTTTTCCTTGGAAAGCATATGGTAAATGTACAATTATTCTTTTCCACTGTTCTGTCAAAATATCGTCATTATCTGGATTATATCTGCCAGAGCGGATTGCTTCAATTCTAAAATTGATAAATGCTTGTTTCACTGACTCCGAATAACAACGATTCGAAAACTGCCCATCAAAAACAGGCGTGTCTTTATGAATTTTCAAAGTCTTAGATTCGAAAAGAATATTGTCTTTAAGTGATGAAAAGGGCAGCACGTCGAGGATTTTTTCTACTAATCCTGATTTTCTAGGCTTTTCACCTGCTTCTTCCGCCAAGTCTAGAACGTTTTCAACCACCGTTTTCATATCTACTTCTCTCCTAGGTTTGAAAAAGTCATGAACAGGCATTGTTGAGACACCCCAATTATCTGGGATTACAATTAATCGAGGATTATGCCGTATCAAAATCGCACCTCCTCCAGCTCCTTGAGTATATTCTCCAGAAGATTCAAGATCATACTTTGCATTATCTGCGAAAACAACTATTCCAATTCGATCTTGGGATTCGCCACCTCTAGCAACCCAATCTAATGTATTGTGCATAGCATCGACTGCCCCTATGCAAGCAAAAGTCAAATCTACAACGTCACAATGCCTGAAACAATCGTCTCCAAATTGTTTTTGATATCTCTGCTCTAACATATCCATAATGTAAGTTGCAGTAGGCTTAGCACCATCTAGAGCTGATTCTGTACCTAGATAAATTCTTCCGATATTATTAGGATCTAGATTATTTCGATCTATTAACCGTGCACAAGCATTAGCACCCATAGTCGCTGTATCTTCATGTACATCAGGGATAGCCATTGCTTTGAGCCCAAGTCCACGATTTAATTTACCAAAATCTGCACCACGGAACTCAGCAAAATCTTCCATACCAAAGTATAGTTTAGGAAAATGTATAGCTATATCGTCAATTCCTACCTCTGTCATAGCAATCCTTCCAAGCCTCGCGCAAAGCAAGGGGGTTATGATATCTACTATAGAATTAGGTTGAACCTACCGATTATTAAAACGCTTCACTGCGAGCCGGTGATTTTATTCATATTATCTAATAACTCACTATTATCTGAAAAATGTTCAGAAATCGGGTTTAACACCTCGGCCAATCCTCTAGCCACAGCCATTTTAGCATCAAAAGGATGTACATCTCCTTTGTTTATTGCTAAAACAAGTTCTTCAATGCTCTCCCATGACGAAGGTGAACCAAATTCTGGTTTAGGTTCAATATCTAATTTGCCAAGTCTAGGAAGCAGAATATATCGAATGATTTCATAAACTGCGGAATTATCATTACCTATTTCGAGGAATGCTTTACGTAATTTTTTCTCTAGTTTCTTTGAGTTGTCGTGTAATAAGATAGCATTATTAGGATCGGATTTAGACATTTTATGATCATAAGAGTCCATCCTCCCACTGACACCTTTTAGACCGGATAACATAGGTGTGTGGATACAAGTAGCTTTGACCCATTTGTTCCTATCTGCAACTTCTCTCATGTACATGTGAGCTTTTCTTTGGTCCATGCCTCCAAGTGCTATGTCAATTTGTAACTCAAAGATATCGGCCGCTTGTAATGCAGGGTAGAAAAATGCCGACAAATCGTGATCAGAAGAATCTTCATCTCTACCCATAATGCTGAATGTTCTCCTGACACGAGATAAGCTCATATTTTTGGAACATCTCAAAACTCTTTCCCAATATTTTCCTGAATCCATCATTTCAGATGCTCGGATAAATCTCAGTTGCCCAGGACCTTCTCCTTCTTCTGGAAAATTAAGTAGTACTCTGAAAACTTCAGACATATAATCAGCAGCAAGAGAGATTTTT
>CAXFIU010000035.1:0-14350 GCA_964003245.1 uncultured Candidatus Poseidoniales archaeon | reverse complement strand
ATGAACTATCCAAAAGACCTTCTGAAGGATATCATATCTTGGAGTTTGCACCCGGAGTTGAATGCATACCATTACCTACTCAGACACTACCTCCGGCCACTCATACAAATTGCTATGTTCTAGGAGTTGCTGGTGGAGAAAGAGTAATCATAGATCCTGCTGCTAAAACTAATGAGGCATTAGAAATACTATCTAGAAAGATAAATGAAATAATTTCAACTGGAAGTGAAATAAAAGCAACAATATTTACTCACAAGCATCAAGATCATATTGGCAACTTAGAAGAAATTAATAAATTGTATAAAGCACCTATATGGGCTAGTAAAGAGACATTAGATACTATTGCAAAATTGGGAAATAATAAATTATTGAATGAAAATGATTCATTCACACTCAATGGAAATGGTTCGTCTGTATGTTGGAATGTGATTGAGACTCCAGGACACTGCCCAGGGCACATTTGTTTAGTTGGAGATGCGGGGATTATCAGTGGAGATAATGTTGCCGTTATAGGTACAATTCTTGTCCCATCAGGCGATGGAGATATGAACGAATATATTGAAGGATTAAGAAGAATTAAGCATATTAATCCGCCTCTCTTATTCCCTGGACACGGTCCTTTCTCAGCTAATCCTGAAAAATTATTAGATCGCTATATTAGGCATAGGATTAATAGACATAAATTGGTACTTGAGGCAGTAAAAAATAATTTTACAGACTTAGAGTCAATTGCTAAAAAATCATATGAAGACACTCCACAAGCTCATCCTAGACTGATGATTGATCAAACATTATCCCATCTTAAAGGACATATTAAATCAGGAAAAATAGGCTTCAGTAATGGCAAATATTCATTTAATGAATGATTATTAATTAAAATTACAGATAATATGAATAGTCACTACTGTCAGCAATATACGTAGGTGGAATCATGAGTGATGACAAATGGTGGGGTAAACCTGAAAAAAAAGAATCTTCAAAGGAAACTATTGAAGAAATGATGAATCATACAGAAATGATGCGAATCAAAAGAGAAGAAGAAATGGCACAAGCGCAACATGAATTTAATATCAACAAAATGAATCAAGAAATGCTTGGAACAAAAGCAGATGAACCTATACCTTCATCTCCAATAGTACAAGCAAATAAGGGAGCTTTTGACTGGATGACCGACGATCCAGGATATCTTTTTCTAGCAATTATTGTTTTCCTAGGCCTCATAGGATCGCTTGCAGCCTCAGCCTTAACTCCATCTATAGATGATGTCTGGGGGACAACCGATGCAACTGTCCTAGAAGGTACTGAGTGGTGGGAATATGAGATTGAATACGAAGATTGCTTGTATGATGAATATTATGACGAATACTATGATTGTATTTACACATATTCTTATGATTGCGGAGCAGATGTTTACTATAATTACTCAGTAAATGGAGTTACTTATTTTGATGAATATTACGATTATTTCTTAGGAAATTGGGGCGACTATTGTTTAGAGATAGTTGAAAATGAGACACTGCCAGTGAATTCTAGTGTAGATGTTTGGTACAAACTTGATGATAATGGAATTAGTCAACTTGAACCACCCAGCGATACAGGAGCCTTTTTCTCATTCCTAGGACTATGTTGCTTACTTCCTATTCTCTTAGTTTTACTGGGCTTCATGTATTTTGACGGTAATAACCAACAGTACCAGGAGTCAGACGGAGGTGTACAGATCCATCACCATCATCATGGAGGGGGAGCAATATTTGGAGGTACATACTATGGAGTACCTTGGCACAGAAGACCTTGGTTCCATCGTAGAAGGAGCAGGAGAATAACGCGAAGAACAACGTCAAGAAGAACTTCTGGCGGTAGTCGTCGCTCAAGTGGTGGCGGTAGTCGTCGCTCAAGTGGTGGCGGTAGTCGTCGCTCAAGTGGTGGCGGTAGTCGTCGTTCAGGTGGCGGAAGAAGATCCCGCTAAATTTCAAAAGGTGTTTGAATGGATAACCATTGGAAAGGAATACCAAATCTACCAAATTCAACCGGAGAGGAAAAGATCATCAGAGTTTCTGAGGATCTTTCTTTGAGAGTTTTTATTTGGAAACCTGTCAAAAAAACATCAAATACTCCAATATTAATGGTTCCAGGTTGGGGGTCAGTCTTTGAAGGATGGAGACCCTTAGTAACGGAATGGGCCCAAAAAAGGAAAATTATCTATATTGAAACTCGTGAAAAGGCTAGTGCTATATTTGATAATAAAATGAAACAAAAAGATTTCATTATCAGTAAATACATAGAAGATATAGGAGTCATAATCGAAAAGTTGCAATTGGAGAACGAATTGGATGGTGATTTCCATTTGTTTTCATCATCTTTAGCTTCCACTATTATTATTCATGGATTACAAGAGGGGGAAATATCAGGTAAAAGCTCCATTTTTCTAGCACCGAATCAAAAATTTAAATTTCCTTTATGGGCAAAAATTTTAATCAAATTACCATTACCTAAATTTACATTAAAATGGCTTATAAAAATTGCAATATGGGCAGTTGAAAGGAAAGTTGAAGAAGAAGGGCAGAAGATTCGATATCGAAGAACACTACTTTCGCAGAACTATGAAAGAATGAGATACTCGGCTAGATATCTAATGGGATATTCATTGCCAGAAAGTTTGTCGAATATTGAAATACCATGTGCCATTCTAACTGCTGAGTCTGATAAATTGCATGGAATAAAGGATGTTGAAGTTATATCTAGAAGCATACCAAATGCGTGTATAATTACAATACCATCAAATCAATATGCACACCAAGCAGAAGCGCTCAAAGAAATCGAATCTTTCTACTCAGACATAGAATTGAATGGATAAACTAAAGCGATTGCCTGATGAAGGATGATGCTTACGGAACAGTGAGAGACATGCGTGAACAGGCTTCTTCATTTGACGTTGCACGAATTGTTCGTGAGCTTTCATCAATGATTGGCGCTAGAGCACGTAAAGCTTACCAACCACACTATGAGCAAGTTGTAATACGACTCAATCCTAAAGGTTCACCATCATCTGATTTAGTTATTGTAAGTGGAAGAAGATTATATCTTTCACAGCGAGATAGGCCTATGCCATCACAACCTTCTCAATTTGCAATGGTACTGAGAAAACATCTGAACAACTCTAGACTGATCGAAGTTGAACAACTAGGATTCGATCGAATTGTTTCTATGACTTTTGAACATGGAAGTGGTAAATTGAAACTTATTATAGAATTGTTTCGAGATGGAAATGTGTTACTGCTAGATGAAAAGGGAATAATAATTCAACCATTAACTCATGCAAAATATGCCAGTAGATCTCTAAAAAGAGGAGTGAAATACATCCCTCCACCTGCTGCAGTTGATCCAAGAGAAATTAATCGAGAAAAGTTAGATAAATTACTCGATGAAAGTGATGATGATTTGATTAGAACACTGGCAGCAAGAGGGAACTTGGGTAGAATCTATGGTAGTGCAATATGCGCTTCAGCTGATTTGGAAGAAAATCTCAAAGCGAAGGATTTGAATTATGAACAGAGAGAAATTTTAGATGCTGCAATCATCAATCTACTGGAAGAGTTAGCTAATAATAAATCCAGTAGAATGTGGTTTGAAAATAAAGAAATGTTAGAAAAATGGAATAAAACTGCTGATTTGAAGGAAAAAGATGAGTTGTCGGGAGAAATAAAGGAGATTGCCCCCATAGATTTGAGATATTTAGATAGAGAATTATCGGTAGATATTCCTACTTTATGCTCAGGATATGATGCAGCTTTTGGTTCTCATGATGCTGCGGCATTTATCAGAAGAGAGGAAGAAAAGCTAGTAAAAATTGGGCAAGATGAAGGCGAAAAGAAAGCAAAATTGGAGAGGAGGGCGGATCAACAAAGGAATGCCATTGAACGCTTTCTATCTCAAGCCGCAATAAATCAAGAATTAGGCAAGGCAATGCAAGATAATTGGTCTCATCTGGAAACTATAATGAGTCAATTCAATGATGCTATTTCTAAACACACTTGGCAAGAAATATCAGAAAAAGTCAGAGAAATACAGTGGATTGATAGGTTAGACCCGAAAAAAGGAACTTTTGTTGCATTTCTCCCAGATGAGGAAGGCGAACCTGGCGCAAGTGTTACTCTATATGCTGATAAAACTGTACATCAAAACGCACAAAGATACTTCCAAGATGCAAGAACTCTGAAAGATAAATCGAAAGGGGCCAGAAAAGCACTAGAGAATACAGAGAAAGAAAAATCAAAACAAGAAAAGAGAAGGAAAAAAGATGTTGCTGCTGGCAGAGTAAGAGGCATTCAGAGAAGTAAGAAATTCTGGTTTGAAAAATACAGGTGGGCAATTCTTGAAGGGGGGCATATTATTGTTGGAGGAAGGGACGCGAGAGGAAATGACACAATAGTCAGAAAGCATCTAAATTCCAATGATTTGTATATCCATGCGGATTTACACGGTGCTCCATCCTGTTCATTGAAATTAAAAGATGGTTTTACAATAATAGGTGATGTCTCTGAATTACAAAATGGTATTAAATCAATGCAAATTTCTCAAAATCTAGGTGAGGGTTTAGAAGATGCTAGAGATTTAGATGAGAATATAATTTCTCAAGCCGCTCAGATGGCTGTTTGCTGGTCTAGAGCATGGGGCAGTGGAGGGGCTGCAGCAACCGCTTTTCATGTTCGGCCAAGTCAGGTATCAAAACAAACTGAAAGCGGTGAATCACTCGGAAGAGGAAGTTTCGTTGTTAGAGGGCAAAGAACGTGGCATAGAGATTTACATTTACAAATAGGGATGGGGATTGGGGTAATCAATGGCGTACCTCTACCAGTTTGTGGAACTGTCGAAACAATATCAGAAATATTTGAGAAATGGATTAAAATAATCCCAGGAAGGGAAAAAAAGGAGTCCATAGCGAATAAAATATCTAAGGCTACTGGCCTGATCCAGGATGATGTATTAGCCTCACTTCCACCTGGAGGATGTAGTATTGAAGATCATGGATTGATGAATAAATCTTAATATATTTTTAATTTTCATTCCATTCAGGGGCAGTTATAGCATACATTGCATGATCAATGTATTTCTCATTTATTATCTCTCTATCTTTATTTATTCCCTCTAACCTCATACCTAACTTCTCAGCAACTTTCCTACTAGGAAGATTATCTATTCCAGCTTCTATAACAAACCTATGGAGTTTATTATTTTCAATTAGATGATTAATTAAACACCTACAACTATTGGCAATAATTCCATTTCCTGATTTTTCTTGAGATATCCAGTAACCAATCCCACAGGAATTGTTATTCCAATCTATCCAATTAAGACTTAAAGTTCCTATTGGATGATTATTTTGGACTATTAACCATAGGCCGGATTCTCCCTGAATATGATTCTTACGAGATGTTGAAATAAAATTAATTTCATCCTGTAAAGAGGCTATGGAATCCACCCATGGAAGCCATTCTCTGAGATATTCTCTATTTTTTTCAACTAATTGGAATAATATTCTAGCATCCTCGATTGATGGAATTTTTAAAGAAAGATACTCATCAACAGTAATCTCAGACGATAATACAAATCCTAATTTTTTTTTATTATTAGAATAATTATGGCTATCTTCCATAAAAATCCTAACAACCATTAATATTTGAAATAATAGGGAAAATGGAGGAAATATGCTTCAAAATCCGAACGGCCCCAACAGTAATGATTCAAGAGTGAAACGCTATCGGACGAACATGGGTGGAGAGAATTGGACCTATGGAAATTATTTGCAATTGGATGAATTACTAAAGTTGCAAGGGGAAGATAGAGGCATTTCCTCTGATGAAATGCATTTCATCATAGTACATCAAACCTTTGAATTATGGTTTAAACAAATAATAAGAGAGCTCTCAGAAGTCAGAAATATTCTATCTCAAGAACAGGTTCCTGAGAAAGATATTCCACAAGCAGTTGAAAGACTAGGTAGAACTACTGAAATTTTCAAATTAATGGCTGCACAATGGTCAGTTATGGAAACATTGACTCCACAAGGTTTCCTTTCATTTAGAGATGGATTAGGATCAGCATCAGGTTTCGAATCTTTTCAAATGAGAAAATTCGAGATATTGCTTGGATTGAAAAATGAAGATAGGCTTTTTGGGATGGATCCTATAGATACATTTAGAAAACTAGCAGAGAATAGTGAAAAAGACGCAGCGATTTTACAAGATTTAGAAGATGCTTTGGCAAAGCCATCTTTGGAAGAATCGTTAATGAAGTGGATTTCAAGAACACCAATTATGGGTTCAATTTATGGCTCTGAGAAAGATTCGGAGTCTGTAGAAGATTATGTCAATAAGCATTTATTAGCGCATAAATCAATGGGAGAGGATGCTGCTAAGAGGATGTCAAGTTATGGTACATCGGATTTGGATAAGGCAGTTGAAAGATTCAATTCTGCCCATCAAAGTGCGATTTCATTCCTTGTGCCAGAAGGAAAAATAAACAGAGCTAGGGCTAGCCTATTATTCATAGAATCATACAGAGAATTACCACTTTTAGCATGGCCGCGGAAATTAATTGATGCTATAGTTGAACTAGAAGAATCAATGGTTAAATGGAGACATTCGCATGCGAGAATGGTTGAGAGAATAATGGGAAGAAGAATCGGAACTGGGGGGACTAGTGGAGTAGACTATTTAGACAAAACATCCCAATATAGAGTCTTCAAAGACTTGTGGGCAGTTAGAACAATTCTAGTTAAGTCGGACAAACGGCCAGAATTAATTAATCCAGATTTCTATGGATTTTACTCGGAAAAAGATGTGTGAAAACTAGTTTGTTCATCGCACTATTCAAGACCACAACCTCACTCGATGAGTTATGCCTAAGGCGGTGATATGTGCTTATGCACGGACACCTATTGGTAAATTTAGAGGAGCATTGTCTAATTATTCAGCAACAGAACTAGGATCTAAAGTTATTGAAGAACTTTTGAAAAGAGTTAGAATAGATCCTGAAAGTGGGATTATAGACCAAGTTTATATCGGTCAAGTATTACAAGCTGGCTCAGGACAAGCTCCAGCAAGACAAGTTGCTATTAATGCGGGATTACCATATTCTACTCCTTGTACTACAATCAACAAAGTTTGTGGTTCTAGTTTGAAAGCTGTAATGATAGCTGCAAGCGATATCATCTCAGGACACGCAAATGTAATTATCGCTGGAGGGATAGAATCGATGAGTAATGCACCATACTTTACTAAAGAAAAAATAAAAGGCGAAAAGATAGATTCTAGCGCTTTAGAGTCAATCATGATGCATGATGGTTTAACAGATGCTTTTGATGGAACATCTATGGGGATGACTGGGGAAATAGTAGCAGAAGAATTCAATTTGTCAAGAGAACTTGCAGACGCATATGCTGTTAGATCCCATGCATTAGCTAATGCTGCATGGAATAATGGTTGGTTTGATAGTGAAATTATAGATATTGAAGATTTAGATATTGATCAAGGCATCAGACCAGGAACAAATATCGAGTCGCTAGCAAATTTGAAAACTGTTTTCAAAAAGAATGGGCAAGTAACAGCAGGAAATGCAAGTCAAGTCTCGGATGGTGCATCTGCAGTCTTAGTATGTTCAGAAGAGTTTGCGAGAAAAAAAGGGCTGTCAATTCTTGCTGAAATTGTTGACTATACTACTTCAGGAGTTGAACCAAAAAGAGTGATGGTTGCTCCTATTACAGCTGTTGAGACACTTTTGGAAAGAAATAACCTAGATATTATGCAAATTGATATTGTTGAACATAATGAAGCCTTTGCTGCGGCATCTGTGGCAGTACAAATGGCTCTGAAAGTTCCAGAAGACCGATTCAATGTTCATGGAGGGGCTGTAGCAATTGGACACCCACTGGGAGCAACTGGAACACGCTGTTTAATGACTACAATCAACGCACTAAATAGGACTGGTGGGAAAAAGGGGATTGTTACAATTTGTCTAGGTGGCGGCAATGCTGTAGCCATGTTAATCGAAGTTAAATAAAGGAAAAATTGTCTAAAAATTGATTTCTATGAGTAATTAAGACAGTCAATGCCCTTATGTGGGGGTCGCTGGCCGTTCTGCATCATGGTCAAGCCTGCAAGAGCACATACCCGCTTCGAAAAAGCAAGAATTATTGGCGCACGCGCACTTCAAATTAGTATGGGGGCGCCTTTATTCGTCTCAGAAGATGAATTAAGAGAAGAATTCTCTGGAGAACTAATTCAGCTTTACGGAGTAGATGAAGCGAAAGAAAGGGTTGTTTTAGATCCGATGAAAATTGCAACTCTAGAATATCTAAAACATAGAATACCAATTGATGTTGAACCACATCTTGAAGAATAATACACAATTATATCTATGACTAAAAGGTCGTGAGATAATGGGATTCGAAAGAGTCAGTGTAGAAAAACTGACTGCTGTCATTATTGGCATTACAATCCTAGTTATCGCTGCAGGAGGCGTGATTAGAATCTATGATGCAGGAGAATCCTGCCCAGATTGGCCTACATGTTTCGGAACTTGGGGTTTTGATATATCTGAAGAAGAACAAAAAGAATGGTTTGATGAGAATCCAAGTGAAATAGATTCTAGAGGTTCGAGCCACACATATACATCTTTCCAGATATTTACAGAGTGGATTCATAGATTACTGGCGGGAGTAGTTTTAGGACCATTAGTAATTTTAAATTGGTTAGTGATAAGAAAAGATGATGAATTGACTAATGAAGTTAAATTGGCTTCAGTAATTTCTGTTGTACTAATTGGATGGCAGGGTTTCCTAGGATACGTGACGGTGAAGTTGGATAATTTACATTGGAGTGTTGCTCTACATCTAGCATCTGCACTTCTATTCTTGATGTCATTAGTTTGGATATGGTTAGCTACTGTAAGAGACAAAGAAGAAATTCCTAGATGGATAGAGTTCGATCCAATTCTGGCTAAAAGATGGGCTAATCGTATTGCATTCTTGTCATTTGGTACTTTTTTGACTCTTTTCCTAGGAGTCTTTGTGTCAACAACTCCAGGAGCGAATCAAGGATGTGGAGTTTCAGGTTTTCCAGAATCTTGGCCACTATGCAATGACTCAATATATGAAAAAATAGTTGATTTTGAGGCTCAGTCGCAAATATTACATAGATTATTAGTTAGTATTGTTGGAATAATATTAGCAATCACATGTTACATAATTTGGAAGGAAAATAAAGAAGGCGAATATGGAACATTATTATGCAAATGGATTTGGATATCATCTATATTATATCTAATAAATATGGGATTGGGAGGGATGTATGTACTTTCTGCAAAATTAGACAATTTTGAAATTGTTTATTTTGAACTATTGTCATTGGTTCATCTGATGCTAGGATCACTAGTTTTTGTAATGATTACAAGTATAATGATGACTATAAAAGTCGTAACTCTCTATGAGAAAAGACATGTCGTGAATGATACTATGACTCAATGACTTTCAAAGACTATTAGCAATAGGAGTTAATATGACGGAGGCAAGGGCGCTCGGTAAGTCACTCTTTTCTTTGACTAAACCAAGAGTAGTTGTACTATTACAAATTACAGCAATGTGTGCAATCCTAAGTCATAATTTAATTGAAAACAATAAGATTAATCGAGATACCTTAGAAATAATGATCGTTGTATTTATCGGAGGATATCTAACGGCAGGAGGTGCAAATTGCATCAACATGTGGTATGACAGAGATATTGATCCAATTATGACTAGAACATCGAAAAGACCTTTGCCTGTTGGAGATATTACTCCAAATGAAGCTCTCATATTTGGGATTTTAATTTCAATTATTGGGACCGTCTGGCTACTAGAAATGGCAAATGAAGTTGCTGCATTCTGGGCATTATTCAGCATTCTTTTCTATGTATTTATTTATACAATCTGGCTAAAAAGAACAAGTGTTCAGAATATTGTCATTGGAGGGATTGCTGGTTCAACACCTCCAGTTATTGGTTGGGCAGCAGCAGAAGGAGAACTTGAATTAGCATTTAGTTCAATTCTTGATTTTATGAATTCGATTGTAAATATTGGAGGGTATATGCCTTGGTTCATGTTCCTACTAATATTTCTCTGGACACCACCACATTTTTGGGCTCTAGCATTATATAGATCTGAAGAATATGAAAAAGTTGGTGTACCAATGATGCCTAATGTTAAAGGTAAAGAAAGAACATTATTTGAAATGAAAATATATTCTATATTTTTGATCTTATTATCATTAACAACACCTCTAGCATTCCAGGAAGAAAATTATTTAGATTTAGATTTCAATATGTATCTAGCAATAATTAATAGTTTAATTTTGAGTATTTGGTATGTAGTAACAGTATGGAAAATAGATATCAGTGAAAATAATGATATAATGCCTACTGCATCATATTCATTTTTCGTTTCATTAACATATCTAGCCATAATGTTCATCATACTAGTATTAACAAGTAGTACATTTTACCAACCACTTGATATCTCTATAAACGGAGCTGTGTTCAGTACTGTATTAATTCTATATATTATTTTTAGAAAAAGAGGTGGAGAGGAATAATTGGGTACTCTGGCCCGATGGATTCAAGCACTTGGCAGGTAGTTGCAGAGTAGAAAAGGTGGTGACCAGATGGATGAGAAGGACCTGATTTTTGATTGGAACACTATTGACTATGATATCAAAAGAGATTCTTCAAATCATCCACATGATGTATGGTTTGATGATGAAACTCTAAGAGATGGTTTACAAAGTCCAAGTGCAAGAAATCCTACCATTGATGAAAAAATTGAATTAATTGATTTTATGGAAAAATTGGGCATTCAAAAAGTTGATTTAGGACTACCGGGAGCTGGTCCATTTCATATCGAACACATAGATTCTATGTTAACTCATATGAATGAAAAATCATATGAATTGAGACCTGGTTGTGCCGTTAGAACTGTTGTTGATGACATAAAACCCTTAGTTGATTTACAATCTAAACATGAAAGACAAATCCAAGCAAGTGCATTCCTAGGAACCAGCCCAATTAGACAATATACTGAAGGTTGGGATATGGACAAAATATTGTCAACTGCTGAAAAGGCTGTTACATTCGCAATCGATAACGACATACCAGTAATGTTTGTCACTGAAGATACAACTAGAAGCAAACCTGAAGAAATAAAACAAGTATATACTAGAGCAATTGAGCTAGGTGCTGATAGAATATGCGTATGTGATACATGCGGGCATGTGACTCCTAACGGAGTTAGGAAATTACTAGGATTCATTCAAAATGAAGTTATCCCAGACTCAGGAGTAAAACGTAGAGATATAGAAGTAAACTGGCATGGACATCAAGATAGAGGACTTGGAGTTGCAAATAACTTAGCAGCTGTTGAAGCAGGTGCTGACGTAATACATGGAACTGCCCTAGGAGTTGGAGAAAGAGCAGGTAATGCCCCTTTGGATCAAACCTTGGTTAATCTCAGTTTAATGGGAATAATCAAAAATGATTTAACATCATTGAATGATTATATGCGTAAAGCACATGAATACATCGAAGTTGCTTTACCTAGAAACTATCCAGTATTTGGCAAAGATGCATTTGAAACAGGTACAGGAGTTCATGCAAGTGCTGTAGTCAAGGCTATGAAAAAGGGAGAACATTGGCTTGCAGATAGAATCTATTCAGGAGTGCCTGCCCAAGATTATGGTTTAGAACAGGTAATCAGAATTGGACATATGAGTGGGCGTTCGAATATAACATGGTGGCTAAGCAAAAATAATTATGAAATAACTGATGAACTAGTTGCTTATCTTTTTTCTATCGCCAAAAATCAACGTAGATTAATGGACGATAATGAGGTTCATCTAGCAATAAAAAATTGGGAAAAATGATGACTTGTTGTTAATGCAAGATTAACGAATACCTAAAACCTCTACTGACATGACAGGGGTATGCGTTCAGTGTTAATTGCAGTTTTTATTTTACTTTCTGCCCCAGTCTCAGGACTAGTCACAGCTGAAAATCAGACTCTAAAAGAATCGTCAGAAAGTGAACAGAACTTGATTATTCCAACCTATTCTATTGCTGTACAATTAGCATTTGAAAGAGTGGCAGATCTAGAACAATATTCTGCAGAAGAATTAGAGGATACCAAACAATGGTTAGTTGTCTCAACGAATAATATTAACGAGCAGATCAAAATGATTCCCGAAACAGTTTCAATCGAGGATGCCCCTCAATTACAAGGAGCATATATCTGGAATTTTGATTCTACATTAGAAATAGTAGAAAAATTCGATAAATTAATTGAAAACGGAGAGATTGAGTCTTTCTCACCTTTGATTAAGAAACAACAAGTAACCCGTTCAATACCAAATGATGAGGTGTTTGATGACCAATGGCATCTACAAAACACAGGCCAAACATCGGGAACTTTTGGAGAAGATGCAAATGTAACTTCAGTTTGGAATTCTTACACCGGTAATGGAATTATTATCAGTGTAGTTGACGATGGTCTAGATAAAGATCATCCAGATATTTCACCTAATTACTCACCCAATCATTCCTATGACTGGTGTAATAATGATGCCGATCCTACTCCTACTAGTAATAACGGGCATGGAACAGCGGCTGGAGGAGTTGCTGCTGCTGCGGGAAATAATTCAATCCATGTAGCAGGTGCAGCCTATGATGCAACTCTAGCTGGTTCAACTCTAATTGCATGTTGGGCAGGAGATTCTACGGAAGCAAATGCATTATCTTTCATGAACAATGAAACTCATATTTACACAAACTCATGGGGGCCCAGTGATAATGGTCAGACTTTGGATGCTCCAGGGCCATTAATGCTAGCAGCATTTGAAAATGATGCTTATGACGGCAGGAATGGATTAGGGAATATAATCACATGGGCAGCAGGTAATGGACTAACAAGTAATGATAATGCAAATTACGATGGATGGGCAAATAGCAGATTCACTATCGCTGTCTCAGCAATTACTCATTATGGTGAACAATCATATTATTCCGAACCGGGAGCTAGTATCTTAGTAGCTGCTCATTCCAATGGTGATGGAGAAGGAATTACCACTACTGATATTCATGATGATCCTGATACGACATCAGATGATGCTGGCTATGATAATGGAAACGTAACAAATAGTTTTGGAGGAACTTCTAGCGCGACACCTTTGGCTGCGGGAGTAATTGCTTTGATACTGGATGCCAATGAAAACCTAACTTGGAGAGATGTTCAGCATATATTAGTCAATAGCGCAAGAATGAATGATCCAAATGATTCGAGTTGGGGAATTAATGATGCGGGACATGATGTGTCACATAAATATGGATTTGGAGCGATAGATGCCGGAAGTGCCGTATCATTGGCAGAAAATTGGACTAATGTGGATGAAGAATTGAATCTAACATTTGGCCCCTATTCGCCATCATTCACAATCCCCACCTCAACAAACTCATGGAGTGAATTTGATGTTCAAATTACAGATGAGATTAGTCTTGAGAGTATAGATGTAATAGTAGATATTGATCACTCTAGTAGAGGTGATTTAGATATAGTATTAGAATCTCCAAATGGTACTGAATCCTGGCTAGCTGAAGAACATAATGACGCAGGTAATGATTATTCTAATTGGATGTTTAATACTGTCCATCATTGGGATGAAAGCAGTTTAGGAACTTGGAAGTTGAAGATAAGAGATACTACTTCTGGCACGTCAGGAACATTAAATTCATGGCAAATGATAATTCATGGTATGGACATAGATTTGGACTATGATGACGATGGAATATCAAATGAAAATGAAACACTAATTTGGGGCACGGACCCTTACAATGAAGATACAGATTCCGATGGAATAAATGATTATGATGAAATATTTGTATATTTTACAAATGCAACAATGTCTGATACAGATTTAGATGGATTATCGGATTTAATAGAAATTTCAGTTTATCAAACAAATCCAAATAATGAAGACACTGATTCTGACGGATTGAATGATGGCGCTGAAATCAATCTTTGGCAGAGTAATCCATTAATTTTCGATGCAGATGAAGACTCAGATTTATATTATCACTTCAATGATTGTAACGACCAGAATGCAGAAATAAACCCAGGTAAACCAGAGAAATTGAATGGATTTGACGATAATTGCGATTATTTTATTGATGAAGGATTTAATTTTACGGATAGAGACAACGACGGACTAAAAGATTGGCCGGAATATCATATACACAATACAGATTACAGAAATGCAGACACTGATGGCGATGG
>CAXFIU010000034.1:0-14983 GCA_964003245.1 uncultured Candidatus Poseidoniales archaeon | reverse complement strand
CATCATTTGGTAATCCATCTCCATCTACATCTGTATCAATATCATTTGGACCATCGTCACGATATTTTGAACCGTTCAACAAATGCAAATCATTGTCATCATCGAGATCGCAATTATCATCTATATCTAACCAATCAAAAATACCGTCATTATCATCATCAATATCGTCCCAATTATTTATTCCATCTTCGTCCCAATCATTAAATCCAGTGTATGATTTACGCATTAGATAACAATTATCATCTGGATTAGAAGGATTAGGATTAGCAAGGCTCGCACAATCCCATGTATCAACAGTACTCTGAGGGACTGTTGGGAATATATCTAATTCATTGATTTCTCCATCATTATCTAAGTCCCATGGTAAATCACTTGCATCGGTTAAAGTCCCACCTACTGTGTTATCAGGGACTGGTACGCCTCCTAAATCTGTGTCTAACCAATCCCAAACCAGATCATAATCTTGATCTATGACCCTGTAACGATCGTCGTCAAGATCGCGATCATAATCGATTTCGCAATCTACTCCTGGAGTCATTATACTACCATCATAGAATGGTTGATTTGGTATTGGATAGTCGCCGGCAGCATCTAAATTTGTATCTGTCTGAAGGCACGTATCTAAAATTCCGTCGTTATCATCATCAACATCATACATATCCAATAGTCCATCATTATCATCATCAGTATCGGAAGAATCTGGGGAGCCATCATTATCATTATCTGGATCTAAGAAATTAGGAATGCCGTCGCCATCTAAATCACCATCATAAATATTTGAGAATGCTTGCACTTTAGGATGCCATGCCTTCTCTCTTTCAACAAAATCAATACCCCCTACATAATCCCCATAGTAATCGCTACCAGTAAACGAAGACAGAGTTACTGTAATATTGCCTGACGCTGAAGAGCTTAGAGCCAAATCTTGGTATGCTATATCAGCTGGACTGGTGAATTGAAAACTCCAAGTACCTCCATTAGCAGTTATTGCTGGGCTGGAAAATACATTACCTTGTGCTTGAAGAGTATGGTCTTCTACATCTAAATTAACCCAAGTTATGATATCGCCTGTTTCAATAGAGATGTTTTCAGGAGTTAATCCTCCATTATTGATATTAACAAAATATGTTGTTGGGCCGGAATCCCATTCTACCCAATCTGACCAAAGATTATTTGCTGTTATATTTGATGTGATTTCAGAATTCCACGGATGTGCATCCCATAAATCAGGTACTGAGTCTCCATCATCATCTAAATCAAAATAGTCCTGAATACCGTCGCTATCAAAATCACAAGGCCAAGTGAATTGGTCTATACGGCCATCGTTATCATCATCTTCGTCATATGTTCCTTTGCCATTGCCATCAATGTCCTCGTCAGTAACTCCATCGTTATCATGATCTAACAAATTCTGATCAATACGATAACCAGTACCTACCGCCGTTTGAGTCCAAGGGTGGATTGTTGTTGGAACAACATAACGGTCTTCTGTATTGTTCTTTGGATCTGCTCCTTGTGACCAGTCAATAGGGCCCTCCAGTAATCCATCATTATCGTCATCCCAATCGAATTCGTCTTGAATGCCGTCATTGTCATGATCAAAAGGATCAGTCCCATAACAACCATCAAATCTTTCAATTAAATCCGATATCCCGTCATTGTCGTCATCTAAATCATTCAAATCAGAGATTCCATCATTATCGTGATCTTCAGTATCTGTTTCTTCTAATAAGAATCCATAGCTTGGATCAATTGCTAATGCCGCAGGGTCGGAAACTTTTCCATAAACGGAAAGTGGATCATGATACATTGGGTCAGTAAATGCGGGATGAGAAAATGGATTTTCGGCTCCAGGTTGCATTTCATTATTTTCTGCCATAGGTCCATCGGCAACATCTATTTGCTGAAATGCTGTTCTCTTAATCACAGGCCCCCATTCAGATTCTTCCTCGGAATATGGTTCAAAATCTTGGAAAGAATACATCTGAGTGCTGAATAACATTATGAATACCATTAATCCTGCAACAATACTTTTTTTCGAGCCTTCTAGACTAATACTTTCTTGTAACTTTCCTTTCATCGTGACCACCGAAGTATCATTCCTAAATGTAATTCATTTATCAACGCACACCCTAAGTTGAGAGTGGATGTATCAACGAGACGTTTTAGTATCAAAGTTCAAGACTACCTTGGATTAAAATGTATGAATAAGTTCGGAAGGTTCAATGGCATCATTTCGAACCGTAATGAATTCAAAAATTCATCGAGCTACTGTGACAGAGGCAGATGTAGATTATATCGGATCAATTACAATCGATAAAGAGTTGGCTGAGGCTGCAAATATTTCGGAATGGGAAAAAATAGATGTGTTGAATATAACTAATGGTTCGAGGTTGGAAACATATGTGATTTTCGGAGAAAGAGGTAGTGGCGAAATTTGCATTAATGGTGCCGCTGCACACCTTGTAAATCCTGGAGACTTGGTAATTTTAGTGACTTACAAAATAGTTGATGATCATTGGCTGACTTCGGGGAGCCACGTACCAACTATTATTCATGTAGATGGACAAAATAAGATCATCAATATTGATTAATTACGGGCGATGATAAGGTAAACCTTTGATAATCGTACAGGCGCGATATAATTGTTCCAATAGAACCACTGCAGCTAACTCATGAGGAAGTGTAATCTTTCCCAATGAAAGTGATTTTAAATCGCCACCGTAGAGCCCGAATCCTCCAGGAGGGCCTACAACTAAATGAATAGAATTGGGAGAAATACGCCACTGTTTCATTTTTTCTGAATACCCAATACTATCAATATTTTCACCTTTTTCTTGTAAGAGAATTACTGTGTCATTACCTGCTTTTTTTATTACATCATCCAAATAAAGTCCGGGCTCTGTTTTATTTCTATGCTCTACTATTTGTACGCCCTCAGAATTTAATCTGTTTGCATAATCGGAAATTGCTGCTCTAAATGATGAGTCTTTAGCCTTGCCATGTAAATGAACAAAAACACGCCCCATGGTCTTCGCAAGGATAAGTACTCTTTCATTATTCGCAAGCATCAAGAAAGAGAACCCTGACGCAGGAACGAGCAGGATGAGTTGGTGGCCATTCAAAAAGAAGAAAGAAATCATTCATGATAATCTTCATATTAAAGGCACTAAATTGTGGTTACAAGACTTAAGAGAAGTTTGTGAGAGAAATTTTGATAATTACGCTGAAGGTCAAAGACTGATTCGTCAAATGCAAATCGAATGGACTGATTCCCACCAAAAAGGAGATGTTTCTGATGAATTATTGGCAGGTTTGGACAGAAGATGTTTCAGACTTTTAAGAGCGGATTCGAATGAATGGTTGAAGTGGTTAGATGACGAAGATTTTTGGGCTCCTGGCTGGGGCGTAGAATCAATAGAGTGATTATTGTGTGGACTTGGATTTTATTATTTTCAATACTAGGTACTACTGTTTTTTGGTACAGTAGAAAACAGCCATTTCCTGAAATAAGCGGTTATTTCTCTGCTATTTTATTATTTATTGCAGCGATTTTATGGATGGCTACAAGTGCTCCAAGAGGAGAAGGTAATGAGTTAGCCCCTGCTTATATATCTACATTTATTGGAGGTTGTGCAGTCATATATGGTGTAATTAAAATGTCAGTGACAGACGATGATGTAATCGTTGCTCCATTCGGAGGAATTCTATTTTGCATAGGATCAATTACTCTTCTCTCTGAAAGATGGGGAGAGGCTTCTCAGACGGAGCAAATTGGTTCATTTGTTTTAGCTTCAATTTTAGTAATCTTAGAAATTTATCTTGTATTTAGAGGGCTGATAATTGGTGTACAAGGAATTTCATGGTCGAAATCAGGATTAAGACAAATTAGTAGAGGTTTGATTCATGGAAAAAATGGCGCTATTGTTCATTTTGAAAAGTCTTGGGATATGGACAAACAGTGGATTAATGCTATGAGTCATTCGGCATTAGCATTAATTTATGAGAAAGAAAATAATAAGGATGCTCAGAAAGAACATACTATGCAATTGGAGAAAATTGGTGGCTGGGATGCTGTCGATAAATCTTGGATAGAAGCAATAAGAAAACATTTAGATTTGGATTAATGTTTGAGACGATTGTTCATATTGACTAACCCTTCCCGAGGTACAATATGGTTCGGATAACTAAGGTCCATACCGGCGGCGGGGATGGTGGTGAAACCTCTCTTGTAGACGGTTCTCGCGTTGGAAAAGAACACCCTAGAGTGGCTATATACGGCACTATTGATGAAGCAAATTCAGCAATTGGTATTGTTCGTTCAGAGATTAAAAGGAGCGTTGGTATGGATGCTCTTCGTCCGCGTCTTGTTGAGGCTGACCGAATGCTCGGCATAATCCAACAGGAATTGTTCGATGTTGGTGCTGAATGTGCTTGTCCTCCAGGCGGAGTACCAGAGCAGATGTCGATAATCGGAGCGGATGCAGGTGAACGATTGGTTGAGGAGATGGATTACATGTTGGAAGATTTGGAGCCCCTGTCTTCATTCATACTCCCAACTGGAAATCCAATAGTGGCGCATTTACACATGGCTCGAACTATTGTTCGGAGAGCTGAGAGAGAAGCATGTGCTCTTCGTGAAGAAGTCAGATATGAAGTCATTAGCTATCTCAATAGGCTCTCAGATCACTGTTTCGTGCTTTCTCGCTGGCTTACCGGAGAAGAGGGAGAGACTCTTTGGACTCCTCTAGGTAAAAGATAGGGTGGAATAATTGAGTATCGAATCAGCTGGATTCGAAGGCGCATTGATTAGTTTATCACTAATAGTTGCAATTGGCGCTCAAAACGCATTTGTAATACGCCAAGGATTATCCGATAGGCACGTATTTCTTGTTTGTACGATTTGTGCATTTTCAGATGCTACTCTGATCAGTCTAGGTGTTTTTGGTTTTGGAGAAATCATATCTAATTCTGAGAATCTCTCTGAATTAATAAGATGGTTTGCTATTTCTTTCTTAATAATTTACTCAATAATGAGATTCAAGGCGGCTTATGACGGTAATTCACTAGATATTGATGAAGAAAAGGGTCTTGTCAGTGCTAAAAAAACTGCGATTATTACTCTTGGTTTTACTTGGTTGAATCCCCATGTTTATCTCGATACCACTGTACTTTTAGGAACTGCCTCTTTACAATTCCAAGGTGATGAAAAAATAGCATTTGCCATAGGTGCTATGGCCTCTTCATTTCTGTTTTTTTACAGCCTCGGTTTTGGAGCTCGTCGTTTAGCTCCATTATTGAAAACTGAAAAGGTATGGAAAATAATTGATGTTATAATTGGCATAGTTATGATATGGATTGCTTGGAGTATTTACACAAATTAGCTTAAGTTTAGAAAATTCTTTGCAGAATTTAATAAATTTACTTCCTGATCAAAAGTTAACTGCTCAGATGCTTCATCGAAATTCACCCACATATAATTAGTATGTTCATGAGATAATTTGACATTGAGTTCGTCGGTATTTGCTAAATACCAAAAGACCTGTTTTGTAGTTGGTGATCCTTTGGAAATGAATGTGTATTCTGTTCTAGACATCCATCCGTCGATTATTGAAACTTCGGAGATCCCTGTTTCTTCTAATAATTCTCTCTTGGCAGTAGCGAAGTGGTCTTTGTCATCTTCCTCAATATGCCCCTTAGGAAAACTCCAATGACCTTGGGGATATTGCAGCAAAAGTATACTGTCATAATTCATTAGAATGAAGCCGCATGACGTTTCCATAACATGGGGGAGAGGTTATCGATATTGAATTATACCAAGAGGGGGGTAGGCCTTAGTACTGAATGAGGTGATGTCAATGGATATTTACACAAAGGCATTAACCCTAGATATTAAAAAAATAATTACTGATAGTGACTTAGATGGAATTGTTACTGCTGCCATTTTGAAAAGATGGTGGCCAAACGCAGATGTGATTTTTGGCCATCCGGGAAATTTACGTGCAGGAATGATGGATGGAATAATTGACAGAAATACAGCAATTTGCGATCTACCAAGACATGCTAATTGCGGGCTAAGTATAGATCATCATAAATCAAATGACCCTCATGGGAATACAATTGATGATTGTGTGATCTTATGGGAGCCAACTCCTAGTGCAGCTCGAATTGCCTACAACCTTCTAAAAAATAAAATTGATTTGACTGATCTAACAGAGACAATGTTATGGGTAGACAAATTAGATGGAGGTTCTATTTCAATTGATGAATTCAAAGGGAAAAATCCTGTACTTTGGCTAGGAAGAATTATTGGTTCGAACGAAGAAATTACAATGAAAATACTTGAAAATATCGAAAACCGTGTATCTATTGAGGAAATATTTGATTTGCCGGATGTGAAATTAGTATTTGATGAAAGAGTAGCTAAACAAGAATATCTAAATCGGATTATTAAAGAAAACCTCTATATCGTTGATAGATTGGCTATTGCAAGATTAGAAAATCTAAAAATAAGATCTAATGGTTATCTTGTGACATCTATAGCAGGAGACGAATGTGATGCATGTATGGTTATACATGGAGATATTGGAGCGAGTTTTGATGAGGAGGGAAAATATCCAGTATCTGCTTCATTTTACACTAATTCTTTCATTCATAAGTCAGGAGGTGTTTTTGATTTGACTAAATTAGCGACTAAATTTGACCCTGACGGAGGAGGGCATGCCAATGCTTGCGGATGTAGAATAAAGCCAATTGATAGGAAAATAGTCACAAATCGAGAAGTAGTAAGTAAAGATATTGAGTCTAATATTGATGAATGGCTAAATATATGGTCTCAAAGATAGGTGAATAAATACAAAAACCCAAGGAATGCATGTATTACGACTAGGTACATCATTACATCACTTATTCTCCCATGAAAATTGCTAATTTTCTCATAAGATTTCTTATTCTGCCTATTTTTGCTGGCGTCCATGCCAAGTTTTCTCAAATATATCATCAAGAAAAGTCCAATGATGCCAGCCCAACCATGGAAGTGATTTGGTATTAAATCAGAAAAAGTAACTACTCCGTTATTAATTTGAAAATATATTGCCTTTGAAACGAAAGCCAAACAAATTACTAATATTACATAAACAAATATCTTATTTCCTATTTTTTCATGTTTAGAAACGGCCTCTTTTCGCGCATCATTTGATACTTTTACTCTATCCTGACGCCATTTTCTTTGTCTGAAAAATTCACGAATAATTGCTAAAGCAGCAAGAGGATGAAGCAGGATTACTAGCGTGGCCAGAGCCTCCATGAACACTCCTGAATCGTAACATATCTTGAGTTCTCGCTTTTTCTGTCTTGCATAATAAGGCGGTGCGTTCATGTAGGAGGGGCTTTGGGGCGACTTATCGGAGTGTCTTCATTTGGAGCAGTATCTATTAGATTGTATTTCAGACCTGCAAAGAGCAGGGGATGATGCAGGTCGTAGAAAGAGAGCGATTAATAAATCGGATACATGGGATTTACTAAATAAAAACTGGAAAGCTTTGGCGGTTCTAGCAGCAGAAAAAACTGCACCTAAAACAATAGATAAAGATGAGATTGAAAATAAAAATAATGCCGTCAATCGTGGCCATAGAAATAGGATTGGGAGAAGAGGAGGAAGACAAAGTCGAATGGGGTTGGAGGATCATTTACCAACACCGCAACAGGCCATAGACTCGAAAAATCCTGCAGCGTTCAAATTATCTGTATTAATCGCTCAAAAGCATAAAATGACAACATGGGATAAAGCATTTGATGAGCAGATGAATATATTGAGATTAGAGTGTAGTCAAGGAATACATCCTGTTTGGAGTAGGTTGGCTAGAGAAGCCCCCTTATTTGCTGAATTTGAAAGATTTGAAATTGTTGAGGAGGAAACTAAAACCTTCGATTCGAAAGATTGGATTAAAGCTGCAAATTTGAATCCAAATGACATGGTGGGCTTAAGAAAATGGTTAGATTTGGAAATACCATTTGCCTTATCTTCTGCCCAGGCTCTTTCTTTAGGAAAAATTCGTAAAGACCTCGCTGGAAGACCAAGACCTTTAACATGGCCTCAAATAATGAAAGGGAAATTGAGAGGGTTAGAAAATGAAGGGGCTTTGTTGGAATCTATTTTGCTGCTTTGTGCCAATTCTAACGAAGCGATTGATGTTTTGGATAAAATAAAAGGATCCGGTGGAATGAAAACAGTTGTTGCAAAACAAAAAAAATTATTTTTACTCAATTCTGATAATAATGATGTTATTATCGATTGTATTAATCAGAAAGGCGGAGATGATCTTGCTAATGCAATTAGAGTTGAGGCTTGGAAAAAAATAGAATTGATAGATGTTGAAATGCCCCTAAAACAATTACTAGAAGGGAAAGAGATCTTGGAAAATGCAAATGAAAATGTTCCATCTATTTTGCTCTGGCGAATTAGTAAAAGTTTGTTTGATCAAGAAGAATATGCTAAATCGATTAAAACGATTGAAAGATTATCGATAAATAATGATAATGAATTGATTTTTGCAATAAGGGCGATTTCAAAAAGCAACTCCGAGAAGTTTGAAAAAACTATCTTAGAATATCTGGAAGACGCTGGAGAAGAAGGGGTTGCATTTGCTATGAGGTGCATAGAAGCTCCTCCGAATATCCAACTAGAAGCTTCAAAAATTCTTTCTAAAAATGATTCAATAAGATATACAGACGAAATATTATCAGTCATGACACGAACGGCAGATATCGAAAATCTAGCAGAAAAAATGAATGATAATAGTGCATTAGGATTGGTCTATCCATTTAGAGCTTTGATGGTATGGCACTTAATGCCCGCAGAGGCAGGTGTGAAAAAAATTGATGATTTAATTAGTTTAAGGAAACAAGCCCTAGTCTCTTTGGAAGAATCAGAGAAAGATGATGTTCTTTCTGATGTTTCGATATCTCTGATTTCCTTATTAGGAGGTGTGCCTTCTAACATTGATTCAATTCATAAAATCTTAGATAAGGGAGCAATTATTGTATTAAATCAAGTGAGAAAAGCTCTATCTTCGGACGGTTCAGGTGTTGTGAAAAACTCTTTGATTGCCTCTTTAGAAGATTCAATTGATGAAATAAAATTGTCAACATTAGATAGGAGATTATTTGATGCTCTAATTGATTCATTATACGTAAATTCATCTGCTATGCAATTACAATCAGGAAATACTGAAAAGGAAGAAAATGCACTATCGACATTGGAGAGGCTCGCAGCTAAAGAGAATAATACAATCAGAACCATTAGGGCAATAACTGATTTAGTTAAAGAACATAATGTAGGGATTGAATCTTTAGAAAAATGGTATAGAATTCATGATAAAGAGTCTGCTGAATATCAAATCATTCGTGCTGCTCTCCAAAAAGAAAATGGGAATAGGCTAAACGCAGCTAGAGCGTACAAAGAAGGCGCTCTTAAGATTAAAGATGATTATGAAGAATCTTCTTTAATTCTCAGAAAGGCAATGATTGAATACGCACATTCCGAAACATGGAAAGAGGCTGTCGATCTTTTAGATCAAAAACCAGAATTGGAAACATTATTGACTAAAAGATTTCAACTATATCTAAGAACATGTGCCGATAATAATTCAGGTAAAACAGATATTGCTACCAAGAGATTAATACGATTTGTGAGTGAACAAGAAAAGGGCAAAAAAGATTTGGATGGCGACTACAATAAGAGGAGGAAGGAAGCTCTAGAGTTAATTCAGAGATATCCTGATGAACATAATTTACCCGATAGAAATTTCAAAGGAAGAGTGAAAGCCGCTTTGATGACTTTAGAAAAATCAAGTGGATCAAGAGAATCAGATTTGGAAAGACGGTTCCAACTGGAATTACATGAAATGAAAGATATTTTTGAATTGACTTTATTGGGAGAGCAAATTGCTGAAGAAAACCCTCTTCGAGGAATTAGAAGATTCGAGGAGGCTATTGAAACCGGATACTTCAAAGGAAGACAAGTTGAAAGATTGAGAGACACTCAAAGAGCTGTTTTTGTTAGTCAAAGTACAAATATTCCTATCAAGGACAGACGAACTCTGAAAAATCTTGGTTTGAAACCCTTGATATTAGTTGATACCAACGTATTAATTCATGCTCTAAAGGATGATTTACTTCAAGAAATTTCTAATGATGATTTCGGTTCCTTTGATTGGTCTGTAGAAAGATCATTCCATATGATGTTAAGAAGGCAGGGCGGAAAAGAAACGTTTCTTTCGATTCCTCCTGCAGCATTATCTGAATTTACTAATAGAACGAAAAATCCCGAAAATGTACTAAAATTATTTAATGATGTTTATATTAATAGAGAACGGTGGAAGGAGAAGATTACTGCCGAATTCCTGAAAAATAAAGTAAAGGAAATATGTAAATCTTTCAGTACTTGGCCTCAAGAGGATTATTCCAACAAATTATCAAAAATTGAGTTGGAGGAATTTTTGATAAAACACGAAAATATATTTGAATTAGTTGATGAACAAAAGCGCAAAAGAACTGAAGAAATACCGACGCGAACTGAATTGAATGGAAAAGAAATTTATCCAGAAGGAGGGGATATGGAAATTATGCGAGATGCTGCCTCACTTGCTTCTTTACCTTTGCAAGAAATTGGTAGTATTTTAGTAGCGACAAGAGATTCTGACTTCAGACTCGTATCGAGAGCTTTGGAAGAAGAATATGGATTCGGAGTAGTCTCTGATGCTCAACAATTAAATTCAAGAATATGACAGATGTTCTATTCAAATTGATGCTTTTCTTTCTGGAATGTCACATATGGGAAATTAATGCTTCTCCAAACTCTGAACAACTGAGTAACTTGGCATCATCCATCAATCTTTCAAAGTCATATGTTACTGTCTTTGCAGATATTGCACCTTCCATTCCTTTCACGATTAAATCGGCTGCTTCATTCCAGCTCATATGACGAAGCATCATCTCTGCAGAAAGTATCAAAGATCCTGGATTAACTTTGTTCTGTCCAGTATATTTTGGGGCGGTTCCATGAGTGGCCTCAAATATCGAGATTCCAGTATCATAATTGATATTCGCACCTGGTGCTATTCCTATTCCTCCGACTTGAGCGGCTAAAGCATCAGAAATATAATCTCCATTGAGATTCATGGTTGTTAATACCCCGTACTCTTTAGGCCTTGTAAGTACTTGCTGTAGCATAGCATCAGCAATTACATCTTTAATTATAATTTGATTGTTAGTTTTGGGATTATTCATTTTGCACCAAGGCCCATCATCTAATTCTGTTGCGCCGAATTCGTCCTTAGCTAACTGATATCCCCAATCTCTGAAGCCACCTTCTGTAAACTTCATTATGTTTCCTTTGTGAACTATTGTAACACTAGATTTATCGTTATCTATAGCATAATTAATTGCTGCTCTAACTATCCTAGATGTCCCTTCACTACTAATTGGTTTTATTCCTATTCCGCTAGTTTCTGGAAATCTAATTTTAGTAACGCCCATCTCTTCTTGAAGAAAATTGATTACCTTCTGGACTTCTGGACTGCCCGATTCCCATTCAATACCTGCGTAAACATCTTCACTATTTTCACGGAAAATTATCATGTCAACAAATTCAGGATTCTTGACTGGGCTAGGTGTACCTTCGTACCACCTAACTGGACGGACACATGCAAAAAGATCGAGCTTTTGACGAAGTGCGACATTGAGGCTTCTGATGCCACCTCCAACAGGAGTTGTCAATGGACCTTTGATGGACACTAATCCTGTCCTCATCGCTTCAAGCGTTTCTTCAGGAAGCCATTGGCCTGTTTTATCAAACGCTTTTTGCCCTGCTAGAACTTCATTCCAATGTATTTTTCGTTGGCCTGAATATGCTTTTTCTACCGCAGCATTGACAACATTGATCATTACTGGGGTGATATCAATGCCAATACCATCACCTTCAATATAATGCACTAAAGGCTGATCTGGGACGATTAAAGTGCCATTTTTAATTGTAATTGCTGCTCCCTCGGACATTGTTCTCAGAGATGCCACTTACCACTCATTCATGAAGCCAACCCCTCTGCCTTAACAAGAAGTGATTCGGATGAAAGGGGTAGTTAGATGGGTGATAGATGAAGAAATTGAGGGGGAAACTGACAATGGAAAAATTACACAATTCCATAGTGAAACCGCAGCAAGCCCTATGCAAATTGTTCTTCAAGCACATGGAGCATGTTCATTGATCGATATAATTGATGGATTAAAACATAGAATGGAAAATGTAAGAGCTATGTGGATTGAATTAGAATCTGAAAGAGCTTCTGAACGGCCAAAAGTTTTCACTTCTGTAAATATGAGATATGTGATTGAAGGAGATGTTCCTGAGAAGTTAGTTAGAAGATTGATACATCAAAGCCATGAGAAATATTGTTCAGTCGGAGTGATGATAACAAGATCTGGGGCTAAACTAGATTGGAGTCTGGATTTACGTCCATAATCTTTGAAAATAACAAAATTTCTAAAGAAGTCGTGCGGCTAAAGAAGTAGTAAAAATACGGAAAATAAAGAAGGGCTTTCGTAAAGCATTAAACACCCTCTATTCCGAAGAGAAAATCCCTTACGCCGGGAACCTCATATCTAGACTTTCAAAAATAGGAGTGTGAATCGATGCAAACCAAAATAAAAGATAAATCAAAAACGACCAAAAGCCATCAAGATACTGAAAATGGTATGGTAGTTGAAAGAAGATTTACTACGGCTGGAGAAGACCCTTTTGATTCGTTCTCTTGGATATCTATGGATGTTGAAATAAGAAATCCTGATGGAACTATGGCGGACTCTATTGAGGGAGTACAATTCCCATCTGGGTTCGAAGGAGTGCCCGGGAAAATTGCTGCTCAAAAGTATCTGAGAAAAGCGGGGGTGCCTACCTATCTGCGCAAGGTGGCGGAAGATGGCATCCCCGTTTGGCTCCAGAGAAGTGAACCTGATCACGAGAAACTACAAACTTTAGACCCTAAAGACAGATTTGCTGGGGAAATTCATGGAAGAAATCTATTTCGAAGATTGGCGGGAACATGGACATATTGGGGCTATAAGTACGGATATTTCGCAGGAGAAGCGGATGCTAGAGCATATTTCGATGAAATGTGCTACCTAATTGCCAGTCAGCGCTCTGCACCCAACAGCCCTCAATGGTTCAATACAGGTTTACATTGGGCATATGGCATAGAGGGCCCAGCTCAAGGGCACCATTATGTCGACCCATCTACAGGTGTATTATGTCTATCGGAAAATGCATACGAACACCCTCAGCCTCATGCTTGTTTCATTCAATCGGTTAGTGATTCATTAGTGGGCGGAACTAGTTCAATAATGGGACTATGGAATCGTGAAGCTTTGTTATTCAAATTTGGTTCAGGCACTGGGTCTAATTTTTCTAATATTAGAGGAGCTGGTGAGCCTTTATCAGGTGGTGGAAGTTCTTCAGGACTGCTATCATTTTTGAAAATTGGAGACCGAGCGGCTGGTGCAATAAAATCAGGAGGGACTACTCGTCGCGCTGCTAAAATGGTAACATTAGACTTAGACCACCCCGATATAGAAGAATATATTGATTGGAAATCTAGTGAAGAAGAGAAAGTTTCAGCATTAGTTATTGGGTCTAATATTTTGCAAAAGCACGCTAATTCATTGATGGAATCTATTTGGCAGCATGAAGATGAGGAGTCAAGGCTGGATCAATCAGAAAATTCTGCTTTGAGGAAGGCCATAGTTAGAGCAATTAAAGACAATGTTCCTCAGCCACATATTCAACGTATTCTAGATCTAGCAAAGCAAGGCTGGAAAGGAGTTGATTTCGAATGCTTCGATACAGATTGGCAAGGAGAAGCTTACATGTCAGTCTCAGGACAGAATAGTAACAACTCTGTGAGAGTTCCCAACTCGTTTATGGATGCTGTAAAAAACGGAGAAAATTGGAATCTGGTCTGGAGGACTGAAAAAGACAAAGCGGTCGAGGAAAATCGTGAACCTGAAGCCTGTAAGGTACTAGATGCGGGGGAACTTTGGGATAAAATTGCATATACTGCTTGGGCGTGTGCAGATCCTGGAGTGCAATTTGATACCACCATCAACGAGTGGCATACTTGCCCCGAAGGAGGAAGGATCAACGGATCTAATCCTTGCTCAGAATATATGTTCCTTGACGATACTGCTTGTAATCTAGCTAGTATAAATCTACTTCATTATTATGACTTAGATAACCAAACTTTCCAAATTGAAGATTTCAAACACAGCGTAAGATTGTGGACTGCCACTCTTGAAATTAGTGTATTAATGGCTCAATTCCCTTCTGCAGAAATTGCACAGAAATCCTATGATTATAGGACTCTAGGACTTGGTTACTGTAACATTGGGTCTCTTCTAATGCATATGGGAATTCCTTATGACGATGAAAGAGCATACGCAATTTGTGGGGCACTTACTGCAATAATGTGCGGAGAATCTTATGCTACAAGTGCTGAAATCGCCTCTATACTAGGACCTTATCCTGATTATGAGAGAAATGCAGAACATATGTTAAGAGTTATGAGAAATCATCGAAGAGCTGCGTATGATGCTCCCGATGAGGAATATGAAGGTTTGACTGTTTTACCTCGAGGAATAAATGCTAAGAAATGCCCTGAAGATTTACTATTGGCAGCAAGAGATGCTTGGGATCGTGCGTTAAGAGAAGGAGAAGAACATGGGTACAGGAATGCCCAAACGACGGTTATTGCACCTACTGGAACAATCGGACTAGTAATGGGATGTGATACGACCGGGGTTGAACCACAATTCTCCTTAGTACAATACAAAACACTAGCAGGAGGTGGTTCTCTAAGAATCATCAATAATGGTGTCACAATGGCTTTACGCAGACTAGGATACTCAGATAAACAGACAAAGACAATTGAAG
>CAXFIU010000033.1:0-15219 GCA_964003245.1 uncultured Candidatus Poseidoniales archaeon | reverse complement strand
AATTGGTAGTCCCTCCCGGATTCGAACCAGGGTCGTGGGATCCAGAACCCCACATGATGGACCACTACACTAAGGGACTAACAGTAGCCGGACAAGTACTACGTATTTCAAGAAAACCTAAGTTTCCTAAGGCAATTAACTAGCCCTGAATCCTGCATTCACTAATTCCAAACTTTCTTTGCTCGGCCTTAATTGAGAATCTGGAAGAGCCATTAATGGAGTATCAGTTAATCCAAGAGTTTCAGTTGCGGTCTTCATATCTGGATTATAGTAAAGTAGACCGGTAACATGTCTTCCTTCCCTATCCGCTTCATGAATTGCTCTCAGTGCTTCTACCGGATCAGTAGGATTATGTTCGCTTCCCACTGTCTCTAACCTTAGAGTAGAACCATCAAATAAATTAATTTCTTTAAATTCTCCTGCTGGTACTTCCACAGCTTCAATTGGTGAGAAATGAGGAATATAATCTACAATATGCAAAACCTCATCATTCGCTTTTACATAGTTGTAGGATCTGTATGACTCATCATTATTAGCAAATGTGACGCATGGAGAAATCACGTCAATAATCGCCATTCCCTTATGACTCATCGCTGCTCTAAGTAATGCAGTCAATTGCTTCTTACTCCCAGAGAACGATTTTGCAACGAAACTACAACCTAAATTTACAGCCATTGCACACAAATCAATTGGTGCTTGTTGATTTGCAGCGCCCTTTTTCTTTTTCGAACCTTTTTCGACTGTAGCACTGTATTGGCCCTTAGTTAATCCGTAGACTCCATTATTTTCAATGATATATACCATATCTAGATTTCTTCGTATAGCATGAATAAATTGACCTATTCCTATACTAGCAGTATCTCCATCTCCAGAAACTGCCAAGAAAGAAAGATCTTTATTTACCATATTTGCACCAGTTGTGACTGATGGCATTCTTCCATGTACTGTATTAAATCCATGACTCTTTCCTAAGAAATATGCGGGTGTCTTAGATGAACAACCGATTCCGCTCATCTTTGCGATTCCCTCAGGTTTTATTCCATTCTCCCATGCAGCTTGAATAATTACGTTTGAGATTTGATCATGCCCACAACCAGGGCATAATGATGACTTTCCACCTTTGTATTCTGACTTTTCTAAATCTATTACATTTAATTTCAAAATACTCATTATTCCGCCCCCTCTAAAGTATCAATAATCATATCTGTATACACCTTAGCTCTTGGTGGCAAACCATCGCTATATGCTACACTGTGAACCTTACTTAGTAAATGTACAGGAAGTTCTTTCCTTAGAATACCAAAAAGTTGTCCATCTCTATTTATCTCAAGAACTATCACTTTTTCATGTTCTTCAATAAATTTCTGAACTTCTGAATGATAAGGTAGTGCACGAACACGACAGGTACTAACTGACAAACCAGTTTCTTCCAGCATATCATCAATCTCTACAATTGTATTTTCCATAGAACCATAGAATATTATTCCTAAATTCTTTTCCTTTTCTTCTCTTATTACAGGTGCAGGTAATAGATCTCTAGCACCATCAATTTTTTCTCTCAGTCTCTTCATAGTTGCATGATAAACTTGAGGGTCTTCAGAATATATTCCTTCTTCATCATGACCAGTTCCTCGATAAAGAATCGGGTCTAGACCACTTCCAGGCAATGTTCGATATGCGATACCGTCTCCATCAACATCTCTGTAACGGCCATAATTTTCTATTGCATCCATCTGTTCTTGACTTCTGATTACTTTCCCTCTATCCATGGGAATATCAGGATATTCAAAACCAGCAGTACTCCATCTATTCATTCCTAAATCTAAGTCTCCAAATCCAAAAACCATGGTCTGAAATCTATCTGCATAATCAAATGCCCTCCATCCGAACTCAAAACATTCATCGACAGTACCGGGGATAAGGACAATATGTTGAGTATCTCCATGACTTGCCTCGTAAAGCATTGATAAATCTCCTTGTTGAGTCCTTGTAGGTAATCCTGTAGATGGGCCTGTTCTATTTACATCCCAAATAACTCCAGGTACCTCTGCAAAGTAAAACAAACCAATGAACTCAGACATCAATGATATTCCTGGCCCACTAGTGCATGTCATTCCTCTACCGCCTGCCCATCCTGCTCCTAGAACCATACCAGCAGCTGCTAATTCATCTTCTGCTTGAACTACTGCACACGTTGCGCCACCGTCTTCCCCCTCTCTGAGTTTTGGAATCCATCCAATTATCGATTCCGCAACTGAGGAAGAAGGTGTTATTGGATACCAAGATAGCATATTTATTCCACCATAAATAGCCCCAAGAGCAGTGGCTTCATTCCCTTCGATAAGGAATGTATTTGGGTCTTTTTCTCTGGCTTCTACTAGGTATTCTGATTCATATTCCCAATTTTCTTGAGCATATTCCTTGCCCTCGGAGATTGCTTGCATATTCCATTCAATCGCCTTCTCTTTCCCTCCAAATTGTTGAGAAATAGCTTTTCTTATTGCCTCTTCATCAATTTTTAAAATATGCACAAGTGCTCCTACATAATACATATTTGCCATAAGTTTAGCCATTTTCGGGCTAATTTTTCTAGCCATTTTAGTCATTGGCATTCCAAGAGCAATACAGTCATCTCTATCAACTGGTAATTTTGTATCTTCATTATAAATTATCACAGTGCCGGGATCAAGATTATCCAAATCTTTTTGCCATGTATCTTTATTCATCATTATCTGTATATGCGTATAATCTCCTGGTGCTTGATAACCAGCATCACTAGCTCTAATAATAAACCATGTAGGTAATCCTGAAATGTTACTTGGAAATAAATTCTTACCGCTAACTGGGACTCCCATTTCATACATTGAGTGTAATATCACCAGATTTGCTGATTGCGAACCAGTCCCATTTGCAGTTGCTATGTTGATTGTAAAGTCATTAACTCGAGGGCTCATTATTTCACATTCTCCATTGGTACCGTAGCCCCTAGGGTGCTTGCGTGAGTTAACTGCCGTAGAGAACTAGTATTATGTATTGCCGTTCACCAATCCGAAATTTTTAGCAAAACCAGTTCCGTTGTAGTTTTTTATTAGGTGGTCTTCCGAGACACATGCCTGTATCCGAAAAACTGCAGAGAGCTTGGGATGAAGCCAAGAATTCGATAGCAAGTCAAGACCATCCTGACAAAGCATTGGGAACACTTCGTTCTGTTGCTTGGGATAACTGTGAAAACGATGTACAGAGAGCAAAAACTCTTTCTTTAGCAGCTGATCTTTATGTTATAAAAGCCAATGCTGAAACTTCTTCTAGAAAGACAAATTTAAAACAAGCATACAAGAATTATTCTAATGCGCTAAAACTTGACCCTAAGTCGAAAGAAACTCTTCGTGAAAGAGGCAAGTTAATTTCTATTATGGATCAAGAGGGAATATCGACTGGTTCGACATTCCAAGTGTTAGATAATGGAAGCCCAACACCAATGGGATTGGTTGTAATGTTGGTTGTATGTCTTCTTCTGTTATCTTCGGTCAAGGTACTATCCGATTTCATGAATGAAGATGAGGTGGTTTCTGGTTCACAAGCAACTATGCAGATTTCATATGTTCCTAATGGGATGACCGAATCAAGTAGAACTACGGCAACTATTGTAATTGATTTGTATGAGGACAAAGCTCCAGATCATGTTGAGAATTTTATTGCACATTCAGTAAATGACAATTACAAGTCAACTATTTTTCATAGAATTATAGATGGTTTTATGATTCAAGGTGGTGATTTCGAGACAGGAACTGGAAGCGGTGGTTATGCTTACAATTGGTATGGTTACTGTAATGGAGAGGCTAAGTCTAGCTCTTCTGATTGTGTGGATTCATTAGGAAATCCTGACAGAACATTATGGACGGTTGGGGATGAGGCAAATAATGGTCTAGTCCATGAACCAGGCGTAATATCAATGGCTAAGACAAATAATCCAAATACTGGAGGCAGTCAATTCTTCATTGTTCCTGAAGGCAGTACTCCTGAACATCTTGACGGCCAACATACTGTTTTCGGCAAAGTCTCCAGTGGTCTAAGTTCAGTTACTGCAATCAGTGATGTCGAGACAGGTGGTAATGATAGACCCATTTATGAAGTACGTTTACTTTCTGTAACTATCTCTTGATTTTAAGGTAAATACGAAGTTTATTCTTAGGCATATTCTTGTGCTTAATCACGGCCGGTATAAACATGGTTGCTGGTGATTTGTTCTCTGCGAAGTCTGGATTCGCGACACATTCTGGCGATACTGGTTTTTTTATGTCATTAAAGAGGCTTGAAGAACAGGGATTATGTAAATTAGATGAATTGCCATTTTCAATCCGTATATTACTTGAATCCGCGCTTAGGAAATGTGATGGTTTCCTAGTTACCAAAGAAGATGTTATTAGAATTGCATCTTGGACTCCTACAATGAAACCAGAAGAAATTCCATTCAATCCAAGTAGGGTAATTCTACAGGATTTTACCGGTGTTCCTGCAGTAGTGGACATTGCTGCGTTAAGAGATGCAATGGTGGAATTAGAAGGAAATCCAGAGAAAGTAAATCCTCAAGTTCCAGTTGATTTAGTAATAGATCATTCTGTTCAAGTCGATATTTCGGGTATATTCCCTGATGCTAGAGAGCGCAATTTGGAAATAGAATATCAGCGTAACATGGAGAGATATAAATTTCTGAAATGGGGGCAAATGAACTTAGATAACTTCAGAGCAGTTCCTCCCGGAAGAGGAATTGTCCACCAAGTAAATCTAGAATGGATAGCAAGCGTTGCTCGTTTAGAAAATAATTTATGGATACCAGATTCTCTTGTTGGTACGGATTCTCATACTACTATGATAAATGGTCTCGGAGTTCTTGGCTGGGGAGTCGGTGGAATTGAAGCCGAAGCAGTAATGCTTGGTCAACCGATTTACATGCTATTGCCCGAAGTTGTTGGATTTGAGTTAATTGGCAATCTACGTGCAGGAGTTACTGCAACAGATATGACACTAAGAATTGTTGAACTTTTGAGAGAACATGGAGTTGTCTCTAAGTTTGTAGAGTTCTATGGGTCAGGTATGGCAAATCTTAGCCTTCCCGATAGAGCTACAATAGCTAACATGGCTCCAGAATATGGTGCAACTTGTGGATTTTTCCCAGTAGACCAGACAACTCTTGATTACATGCATTTGTCTGGTAGAGAGTCTTCACATATAGAAAATGTCAAGAGATATCTGACTGCTCAGGGGCTATTCCATACAAGTGAAACTCCAGTACCTAAATTCACCTCATCGATTAAACTAGATTTAAGCACTGTCGAACCAGCTCTGGCCGGTCCAAAGAGGCCTCAAGATCGAGTAAATCTTTCTGAAATGAGAGATCATTGGTTAGAAAGTCTAAACTCTCCATCTGGCCATCAAGGACATGGTATAAATCCTAATAATAATCAAGATTCATCATACATAGAAGGAAGAAATGTTAATCTTCAACATGGAGATATTGTTATTGCTGCAATCACAAGTTGTACTAACACAAGTAATCCAAGTGTTATGTTAGCAGCTGGTTTATTGGCTAGAAATGCTGTCCAGAAAGGATTGGAATTGAAACCTTGGGTTAGACCTAGTTTAGCTCCTGGAAGTAGAGTAGTTACTGAATATTTTGATGCAGCTGGACTTACTGAAGATTTAGCTTCTCTGGGCTTCAATGTTGTTGGTTATGGATGTACTACTTGTATTGGTAATTCAGGCCCACTAGATGAAGATATTGAGAATGCAATTGATGAGGCTAATCTCATTGTTGGTAGTGTACTTTCTGGTAATCGTAATTTCGAGGGACGGATTCATCAAAAGGTGAAGGCGAATTATCTCGCAAGTCCTCCATTGGTTGTTGCCTACGCTCTAGCGGGTACTTTAGATATTGATTTATTCAATGATCCTATTGGATATAATTCAGATGATGAGCCAGTAATGCTTTCCGATATTTGGCCCTCCGAAGATGAAATTAATGAAACTTTACAAAATTCTTTAACTCCGGAAATGTTTAGAGTTAGATATTCGGATGTTTTAGAAGAACCAAGGTGGGATTCTATACCTTCTGACAAATCCGCATTATATCCTTGGGAGGAAGAATCAACATATATTCGACTTCCTTCATTTTTTGAAGGTATCAAGGCTGAACCTTCTCCTATTCGGCCAATAAAAAATGCTAGAGTTTTATTGAAACTCGGAGACTCAGTTACTACTGATCATATTTCTCCCGCCGGAGCTTTTCCTCACCATGGCCCCGCAGGTCAATATCTTGTTAGAAATGGTGTTGAATTGAAAGATTTCAACTCTTTCGGCAGTAGAAGAGGAAACCATGAAGTAATGATGAGAGGCACATTTGCGAATATTCGTATCAAGAATCAAATTGCAGAAGGTACAGAGGGTGGTTGGACAACACATTTCCCTACTGGAGAAGTAGTTTCTGTGTTCGAAGCAAGTCAACGATATCAGTTGGATGGAACCGACCTAGTAGTCTTAGCCGGATCTCAATATGGTACAGGCAGCAGTAGAGACTGGGCAGCAAAAGGAACATTATTACTAGGGGTAAGGGCAGTCATTGCAACTTCTTTCGAAAGAATTCATCGTTCAAACCTTGTTGGAATGGGAGTACTCCCTTTGACATTTATTGATGGCGATGATGCTGACTCACTAGGAATCGATGGTACTGAAAGTTTTAATATTCCTGCAGATTTAGAATTGATTCCTTTGTCAGAAATAGATATTCAGGCAATCAAAAATGACGGTAAGGAGATAAATTTCAAAGCTATTGTCCGTTTAGATACTCCAGTCGAGGTTGATTATTACAAAAATGGTGGTATTTTACAAACAGTTTTACGTAATCTTGCCAAAGAGTGAATTGAAACGTGATGTCTTATCTGCAAGTAATGTTAGGGGTGATGGTATGCAGATGAGAGGTACAGTAAGATTCCGATTTCGTTCCCCTGAAAATGACATAGATGTCATCATTGAAGGTGAATCTAGTGTAGTCGAATCACTAAGAAAAGAATTGGGTTTACACGGAAGAGTCGGCTTCATTCAACCTCTTTCTGCAAGATTAGTTGATGATGGTGAGTCGGAATCTAAACCAGCTATGGGGGATGATCAAGATTTCTTAGAGGTACATAGTGGAGAAGTAAAATTGCCGGGGCCGCCTCCCGATCCTAGTAGCATCCCTGCAGTAGTTAGAAGAATTGGAGATTTAGATATTAAATCTAAAATATCTGAGTTAGATGGCCCTTCTAGGACCGAGCCTCAAATAGAATATATTAGAGAGTTTTTAGAATCAATTGATGAGCCAGAGCCTCTATCAAATAATTTATCTGGCGACCCAATGGCTGAAGCGTGGTTACAAATTTTGTTGACTCTTGTGGTACGTGAACATGGTCAAACATCACTCCCTATCAGTGCTATTGAAGAATTGATAGGCGAGAGAATAAATAGGGAGGGTGTAGATCTAGAACTCTTCCTTAATCGACTATGGATAATGGGTCGTTTGGAATTAATTTATGGAGGGGCAGAGATACACTATGCGCCGAATCCAAGTTGGTTAATTTCTCAATAATTTCTAACTAAATTTATTGTTTTATTTTGTTTTATTTCTTTATATTCACCATAGGTGAGGGGAATCATTGGGTAATAAGTGCTAAGAATGGAGTTAAACTCGGAAGTAGTATGCTGTATAGTCTGAAGAATGCCAATAATCAAGCCGCGAAGAGTAGGAAAGCCGTACTACTTGTGACTTTGATGCTAAGTTCCTTGTTTTTATCGTTGATTCCTGCGGTCTCTGCGTCTCATATTACTCAATATGCCGTGCAACGTGACCCCTCTTATATTTCGATAGGAGATCTTGATTGTGATGGGCACAATGATATTGCTTCTGCCAGTACTATGGGGCTGTTTATTACGGTACTATACAATGACGGCTCAGGTGGTTTTGCAGATAGACAAGACGTATTTATTTCCAATAATGAATCTCGCAGGGCAGGTTTCGTTGATACAGCCGACGGAACTCGTGTTGAAATTGCAGATATTGACGGTGATGGAGTAAATGATCTTGTATATTATCAGCAAAATATTAGGTTTGTAGGGGAATCTTTCGTTAGACCAGGAAACCTCACGATTCTTTGGGGGGACTGTCAAGATAGAGTGAATCTTTGGAGTGATTCAGAAATTACAGTTTCTAATCCTTATCTTGCAGATATGGACGTAGGAGATATTGATGGTGATGGGAATGCAGATATCGTGATGGTAGTTAGGGATGCAACAGCGACTAACCAATATATTCAGGTATACAAAGGGCCTGATCCAACTCTACTAACTTCACAACAAACACTTGCAGTTCCTCTGACTACAGGTCTTTACACAAATATGATCCTTGGTCACTACGGTGAGACTGTCACAGGTGGTGGATTCCCTGGTGGCGGTGGAATTGGTGATTGTGAAGACCTTGATATCTGGCTTCTAAGGACTCCTCCATTCAATACTGGAGTAGGCGTATCTGTAGGTCACTATGACAATGTAACTGTATTAGAATATGATTGCCTGCAAGGAACATTCCCTAATCCACTAACTCCGGGAGCTCAAGGAGTTCATGAATTCAAGCTTGATGCAGAGCATAATGAGCCTTTGTATGGTTTCGATATCAAAGATACTGATGATAATGGAGAAATTGATTTAATAGCTGCAGTTGATGGATTAACTGGAAATGTCTCTTACGCGTATGGTTCTGGAACATCTTGGACTACTCAGAATTATGCCTATCTAGGGGATTTCAAAGGTGCATCAATAACTATTGAAGACGTCAATCAAGATGGCGAATATGACTTCTTCGTACCTACTGAATTAACTCTGACAAGAATTCAAGACTCTACATCTCAAAATCAGACTTTCCTTTTGTTAGATAATCTAAGAGAGATAAATTCTGTAGAAATAATTCTTGCTAATCCAAATGGTCCAGGTTATCTACCAGCTTTATCTTTTGATGTCGGAAGAAGGCCTACAATGGCTCAGCCTGGGCAATTACAAGGTGGAGATGATAGTGCATTTGAAATTGTAATTGGTCAACGAGATTATGCTTATCGTTTTGCTAACAATGCAATGTGGCTTGATACACAAGGTTGGCCAGGCGCAGGAGATTTCCTTTCAGTATTATCTCTCGATAATGAAGATGTAGGTATTACAGAAGTTACAGTAGCTCCAGTTTCTTATAACCCTGCAACCGGAGATGCGCAACTTGGTGAGGGTAATAGATTCGTAAATGTAACAATTAAGAATACTGGTTTGAATCCTATATCAGGTAGTGTTGATGTCAATCTGGAAGTAAAAGAGGTATTAGGAGGGACAGACACTATAGTATATGCCAATGATTTCGATGGCAATGAGGACAAGTCTGGATGTAATTCATGCGCTTGGCAAAAATTCTCATACACTGGAGAATATGATGAGGGAGACTCATCTTGGCATGTAGAAACCGGTTCCTCAGCTGAACAAAATGCATCATGGTATGAAGCAGATTCGAATCCAACAAATTATTACTGGGCTGGACTTGATTATAATGGCCAGAATGAAACAGATTCGGGATACTATAATCACCAAGATGAAGCAGTAATTCTTCAAAATGTAGATTTGACAGGGGCTGATGCGGCTTATCTCGATATGTGGGCAATGTGTAGCTCATCCTTCTTCCAACTTTATCTTGCAGAACAATTTGATGTAGTCGAACGTTGGTTGTATGAAGACTCATGCAGTATTGAAGTTTGGAGTGATGGAGCAGGTTGGGAACAAGTTTACTTTAGAGGTGGATGGGATAATGACCGTTATTTCCGCCTACTCTATCAAGGTGTAGACCCTGAGTATAATACATACAATGGTGATATTGCATCTGAAACAGTAACAGGTTGGGTGAATTTCACCGAAGATGGTACTGAATCTCCAGATCCAGAAAAACTCAACTCCATTGATTTGACCCCGTATGCAGGCCAAGTTATTGATATTAGATTTAGATTTAGAAGCGGCTTGATGGGGTCCGTAGGTCCTGACGGGGCCTCTTACGATACTGGACTAGATGGATTTGCTTTCGATAATATTTCTATTAGAAAGGTAGATGTTAATTTTGGAACTGAGGCATTAGTCAGTCAAGAGCTTTCATTCACAAATCTAGGCGCTGGTGCAACTCGAGAAGTATCACTAACCTCTAACTTTATTGACAATAAGACATATTATATCTCAACTTCCTTAGAGGATCCAACAGGATTCGATAATGCGGATGCAACAAATGATGAAGTAAAATTCCAACTGACAGTCGACAATCTATATGATCCAGGAGTTGCTGAAGAAGCATGGGTTGATTTAGAAAATGGTGTAAGATATGCTTCTGGACCTAGAGATATCAATGTTAAGGTTCAGAATTACGGTAATACTGTGACAGACTTCCAAGTGGAGGCTAAGGTTAGAAATGCTCTGCCTGACTTAGTTGCAATTGAAGACTTTTCATTCGCTAATCCTGCTGATCAAATATGGGAAGATGATGGGAATATGAATGGTAGCCGTATTGATGATTCAAGTGGATCTAATGGTATGCTTCCTCAAAATCAAGGAGTCTTCAATAATCACGCTTACTGGCTTGGACATCCAGACACAGGCTATGGTGATAATTGGAATGAAACATTAACAATTCCAGACATACCTGTTGGCGCAGAAGGTGCAGATTTCACCTATCTAACTTTTGATTACTTTGCTGAAGGAGATTATTTGAAAGATAGTAATGGCAATATTCTTGCCATTAGAGATGCCGCTCAACTAGAAGTCTCATGGACTAAGAATGGCGAGAATTTCAATGGTATTATTTTCGGTAGTTGGACTGATCTGAATGAAAATGGTCCGAGACCATTCGATAGTTGCGAAGATTTCGACGGAAATGGATATGATGAAGTAGAATACTTTGGTGATTTCTCAGATAGGTATAATTCAGTAGTTTGGTTTGATTCCGAACAAATTGTTAAATCAGTAACTGTAGATATGTCTAATATTTTCTTACAAAACCAAACCAGTGAAAATACTTTTGAGTGGCGTGATCAATGTACCTCATTATCAGGTTCTGACGTCACTTTGACATGGAGATTCCTATCTAATGACGATGGAGTAAATGGTAACGCTGGTTCCGCTGGTTTCGCAATCGATAATATTAGAATTGAAGAATTTACTTTCGAAGACGATGGAACATATACTGTTGACGTCAATGGAATGGATGCTTCAGAGAAGCAGATTGTTACAATTGCAAATCACAATTTCGAGAGTGGAATCTACAGAATTGATGTGAAGACTTTATTCGATAATACAGATCCTTTACAGAAATGGTATAATGAATCTGAAGTGAATTTAGCTAATAATTATACTACGATTATGTTTAGTATAGCAAGTGCAGATATTACTCTGATGCAACCAGATATTCTTGATTGTACAACTGATATTACTTACGCTTGTGTTTATACAACAAATAAGGATAAATTAGGTGCTTATGGTTCTTCTTCTCATGACTTTGTGTTGCCACTATTAAATGGGGTAATAGAGGCTGAGTATCAATTAACAATGAAGATTGTAGATGAAGATACGGGCCAAACAGTTTACGAAGAAACCTCCGATAATGGGCCTTTCGATTTAGTCCCTCATGAGCGTTCGTGGGCAAATTGGACTGCTCCTTATTCATCTTGGTATGATGGCCATACTTACAATATTAGCTTCTTTGCTAATTTCACAGAAGATGGAAATAGTTCTGGCAATGAGCGTTTCTTCGTCATTCAGTTTTATGACCAAGTTGATGTAGCTATACTTTCCAATCCTACCGACCAGAATCGTCTTCAACAGGTAAAGAATGATCTTGATGCTATGAATATGACTTATACTCAATTGAGAGTTAGTGATTGGGATACTTATGCGACTGCTGATTGGATAGAACATTACAACAAAGTCCTTCTTCCTTGGCAAACTGATTATAATGTGGTTTACGGCGATTATTACGAAATAATGGATACAACAAGAGAAGATGATGGTCTAAGTGTAGTAGATGTTCTAGAAAATTTCATGTCAGCTGGAGGAACAGTTCAGATGCACCTAGGTCCTTACCAAAATGAATATGATCCTGGTAGATTAATTTTTGATATGGCGATTAAAGATAGGAATCAGTATAACTTTACCACTGATAATAGAATTAGTTATGACCATTTATCAATAGATGACCCTTATCATCCTATTCTAAAAGGAATTGATAAGGTAACCTTCTCAGGAATTCATGCAGGAGAATATGTTGCAATTTCGGGTATTGATGTTGCTTCACAAGTTCAACCAAACCAGATCCCTGCAACTTGTGGTGGTAGAATTAGTGTGACTGGAGGGACATTCCACACATTAATGAGAGATACTGTCCAAGGGCACTCTTTACTTTCAGTATGCAATAAAGGCGCTGGAGGATTAATTGTAACTACTGTTGATGTAGAGAATCCAAGTGTATCGGAATCTTATGGTGGAGAGAACATCCCACTATTATCCAATATGTTGTCCTATCATCTGACTCCTTATCCTTTAGATTTCGGAATTGCAGGAACTGATTTCGAACTAGTAATCAATGGTGAATCAGTTGATATTAACCCTACAACAGGAGCTTATCGTGATAAATACATCAAGAGTAATGCGGATCTAGAATTTACCTACACTTCAGTAGTCGAAGGTCTGATTGCAGACTGGGATCTTGAATCTGGAAATAATGATTCAGTTACTGGATGGGATGGAGCAGTTTTGGATGCAGGTTTAGTAAGCCATACTAATCAATTGAATCCTTCGATACCTACAATGGGTTCATTCTGTGCTGTAGGTGATGATGATGAACCATGTAGGATAGGTGCAGAGTGGGTATTAACCCTCTACTTGCATGATGATGCTGGACACACTAGAATTACATATATTCGTTTGATTACAAATGACACACTTGCAGACGACTTCTATCCAATTTCTGCAGCAACAATTGTTCATGATGAAGATACATCTGAATATATTACTCGTGATGGAACTAAACCTATTGCAGGAGTAGATTGGCCTGTCTACAGAGTACGTTTGTCAGATACAGGAGAAACTACAGTTAAGTTCACTGGTGAGAATAGTAGTGATCCAGATGCTCCTGAAGGTGAAACAGGAATTGCTCTATATGAGTGGAGAGTGATAAATGATATGCCTGTTGGAGAATTTAGCGATGAGCAACATGTTTGGCAAAATCCTGCAGCAGTAACTGATGAATGGAGTTATACTTTCCGAAATATTACTGCAAGCCCTACTATAGAGAAGGATGTACGTGTAGAATTAATTGTTTATGATAAGGCTGGTAAACAAACTCAGAACAAGTACCGTATGTACTTCATAGTTGTAGGTGAAAACGATGGGGATGAAGAACCAGTGTGGGTTTTCTCATCTCCTCGGCCAAGTGATTCTCAATCAGGCGATGACGTAACAATTGTTGGTAGTATTTTAGGTGGTGCAGAGAATAGTGATGTTAAGATTGAGGTTTCGCTAGATCCTCTTATCTTAGATTACACGCCTACACAGAAGATTACTCAGAAAACAATTGGCAAGTATAATGTTTCAGATGGTCTAGGTGATGGTAGTGGATTCTCTATGACATTAGATATTTCTGATTTATACTCAATTAGTGGTCAACAAGCAACACTTTATTTCAGAATTACTGAGGGTGATGGGACTAGGTATACTTTTACTGAAGAAATGGTAATCAATTTACTTCCTAAAGATATTTGCGACATAGATCCTGATGATTCTAGCTGTAGTTCTAGTGAAAGTGGTGGAATCGATCCAATAATACTTGGAGTTGGTGGATTCATAGCCATATTAGCAATTGTCGGAGTTACATTGTTACTAAGATCTGGAAGAAAAGATTCTGATGATGATGTAGTTGAGCAATTCGGTGGAGTTGAGCAAATGGATCCTGTTGAGGCATATGTTCAACAAATGGTTGCATCGGGTTATGATGAGCAAACTGCTAGGCAGTATGCTGAACAATACTATGCTTCCTATTATGCTCAGCAAAATGGCAAAAATTGACGTAAATACTGTTCAATAGTGGGGTGCGTTAAAACGTACCTTGAAGAACAACTTGCGAATGCATTGTATTATGGATACATCCGGTTCATATACCGTTGCTGATATTTCATTAGCAGATGCAGGAGAAAAGAGAGTTGCTTGGGCGAGGAGTAGAATGCCTGCTTTGGCTGCATTAAGAAAAAAAGCAGAAACTGAAAAACCTCTCGCCGGTCAACGAGTATCTGGATGTTTACACGTAACTAAAGAAACTGCAATTCTCATTGAAACTATAGTGGCGGCGGGCGCTGAGATTTCTTGGTCTGGATGTAATCCATTATCTACTCAAGATGATGTAGCAGCTTGGTTAGCAAGAGAAGGTTATGGAGTCCATGCATGGTATGGTCAGGACAATCAGGGGTTCTATGATTGCATAGATCGTACATTAGATTTCAAACCTACTTTAACTCTTGATGATGGCGCAGATTTGATTTATAGAGTACATAGTAATTTCCCTGAACTATCTAGTGGAATAATAGGTGGCACTGAGGAAACAACAACTGGAGTTCATAGACTTCGAGCAATGGCGGATGCAGGAGAATTATTGTATCCTGTAATTGCGGTTAATGATGCAGAAACTAAATGGGATTTTGACAATGTGCATGGTACAGGTCAATCCACAATTGATGGAATAATTAGGGCAACTAGTGTACTTTTGGCCGGCAAGGTATTCGTTGTAGCCGGATATGGTCATTGTGGTAGAGGCTTAGCAATTAGGGCGCGTGGATTGGGAGCGAATGTTGTAGTTACTGAAATTGATCCTATTTGTGCTCTGAAAGCAACAATGGATGGATTTAGAGTCATGAAAATGGATGATGCGGCACGAATAGGAGATATATTTTGTACAGCAACAGGGATGAAAGATGTGATTGTTGGTAGACATTTTGATTCAATGAAAGAAGGTGCAATAATTAGTAACACGGGACATTATGATTGTGAAATTAATATTCCAGATTTGGAATCCCGTGCAACGGATGTCTATACTATTCGAGATAATAATGAAGCATTTCAATTAAAAGATGG
>CAXFIU010000032.1:0-15258 GCA_964003245.1 uncultured Candidatus Poseidoniales archaeon | reverse complement strand
GATTGGAAAGTAGAGTAGATGTTGATGTGTCATCAAGTGTCCCATTTGCAGTATACTGTATTTCTTGCTCTTTATCTAAATTATCGAATGACGGCGATAAACTAGGGGCCATCACAGAAAAAATCATGATCAAAGTCAGGGCAATAGATAGTCTAGATTTATGCCTATTTTCTATATTGTTAATTATTGGTAATTTATTATCTTTCATTATGGCGGAACTACGAACCATGTTTCTTCGAGAGAGGTTTACATAGATAGTAAGGTGACCGGACAGGTCCAAAAATATCTACTGAGTATCAGTTTTTATTTGTTTTTCATACTTTCTTTACGTTTGATATATTCTGAATAATTACCTGGCCACACCCATAGACTTCCGTCTCCAGGAAGTTCCCAAATAGTATCGCATATTTTATCTAAAAACCATCTATCGTGACTGACGGTAATTATTCCTCCATCATATTCTTCTAGAGCATATTCCAAAGCTTCTTTGGCGTCTGTATCAAGATGATTTGTGGGTTCGTCCAATAGTAACATGTTATTTTCTTCGAGAAGAAGTTTTAGCATAGCAATCCTTGCTCTTTCTCCCCCACTTAATTTTTTCAATTTTGTATTTACCATGTCACTAGTAAATTGGAATTGTCCAAGCATAGCTCTGATATTCTTATATTCCATTCGAGGTTTTAATTGCTGAATCTGTTCTATAGGTGTTTTCTCAAAATCAAGAGAACGATGATCTTGATGAAAATAACCTATTTGTACTCCTGGTCGGACATCTATTTGTCCTGAATCTAATTTTAACTCACCAATAATTGTCCTCAAAATACTAGTTTTCCCTGCACCATTTGGGCCTACAATACCTATTTTTTGGCCACGCCTAACTCCAACATCAAGTCCATGAAGAATTGGTCTTTTCATACCCTCAAAACTCAAATGAGCTTTGTGAAAATCTAATACTTCAAGACTAGATTTTTCTGTTGCCTGCAGAGAGAAATTAAGCATTCTTCTCTGCCTTGGTTTTATCGATTTCAACCATTTTAATTCGCGCTCTGAACGCATTATCATGAAATGTTTCTGTGAAATTGATTTGTCGTATTTGTTATTGCTTTTCATTGACCTCATAGCACCCTTTAATCTCTTCAATTCTTTCTGTGTCTTGTCAATTCTATCTTCTAAGGTTTGAAGGAACAATTCCTTCTGTTTAAGATAAGAAGTATAATTTCCAGGATAACCTTTTGAGTGTGCATCCTGAATCTCAACGATATTGTTACATACTCTATCAAGGAAATATCTATCGTGACTTACCACCAATAATGCTCCTTGGAAACTTAAAAGAAAATTTTCTAGCCAATCAAGTGTTTGTAAATCTAGATGATTTGTTGGCTCGTCTAGAAATAACAAATCTATTTCTTTCAAACCAACCAATTGTCTAGCAAGTGCGACTTTGGCTTTTTCACCACCGGAAAGAGAAGAAAGTTTCGTTTCCATAGGGTGATGAGCTAAATCTAAAGCTTTCAAAATCTCTTGGGCATGTCCTGCAACATCCCCTCCACCTGAACGCGCCATCAATGCTTGTAACTCTTGATATCTTTCCATAGTAGGTTGCCAGTCACCTTCGTAAAAAGATGAGAGTGCCATTTGTGCTTCTATATCTGTGATCTCATCTACAAGTTCTTGAAACTGGCGTCCTCGTCGATTTAGTTCGGCACCCAAAGTTGCATTTTCATCTAAATCTCTAATTTGAGTTAGAAATGCCAAGCGTAATCCTGGAGCAAAAGTGATGTCGCCCATATCCTGATCCTGATTAGAAATAGTTCTCAGTAGTGTAGTCTTACCTGCTCCATTATGGCCAACAACTCCTATCCGGTCGCCCTCGTCAATTCGGAGGTTGACTCCTTCTAAAATTGTCAACGGGCCAAAGGTTCGGTGTATCTCTTCTAGCCTTACCAGCTCTCGAACCATGTTACTCCGGCATACAACCTATTCAAGTGCTCATCGGTTGTAAATATGTAATTTGAAAAGGAACTAATTAGATTTCAGAGCATTAATTCTGTTCTCATCTAGCCTTTCCCATTCAAAATGACCTTCTGAATCGGAAGGGCGTCCAAAATGCCCGCCCGATGATGTTAGGCTATATCGAGGTTCATTCAATTTCAAATCACGTACAATAGCTGAAGGTCTAAAATCAAAAATAGAGTTGATTTTTTGTTCTAATTCTTCATCACTTACCAATCCGGTGCCAAAACTATTGACGTGTAGACTTACAGGTTGTGAAACTCCTATTACATATGCAACTTGGATTTCACATCTTGTTGCTAAACCTGATGCCACAATATGTTTAGCCACCCAGCGAGAATAGTAAGCTGCTGAACGGTCTACTTTCGTTGGATCTTTGCCACTGAATGCTCCACCGCCGTGACGACCCATCCCTCCGTAAGTATCAACGATAATTTTACGGCCTGTAATTCCTGCATCCGAATACGGACCCCCTGGATCTGCAAACCTCCCTGTCCCATTAACTACAAGGCGATACCCATTTCTTAACCAATGAGAGGGGATAGCGTGCTCAACAACGTGTTTACGGATCTCATCTGTAACAAACTGATGTTCTAATTCTTCATTTCCATCGAATCTGTCTTTAAGTTTGGAATCATGTTGTGTAGCAACTACAACAGTATGGACATGGCTAGGATTACCTGAATCATCATATTCTACAGTAACTTGACTTTTGCCATCGGGCCTAATCCATGGAATTTCATTATTTTGTACAATCATATCTAATCTTCGGCATATTCTTTGTGCTAATGCTGCTGGAAGAGGGAAATATCTGCCACTTAATTCATCTTCAAATTCTGTTTCTGTACACGCATAGCCGAACATCATGCCTTGGTCACCAGCGCCTACATCATCATCGGAATCTCCGTCAACTCCTTGAGAAATATTTGGCGATTGAGTGGTAATGTGTACCTGAACATCGCATAATTCTCGACTAGTTGCATCCATTCCTATCTGATGAGAAGTGTATCCGATCTTTGCAGCTGTATCTCTGGCAATTTGTTCATAGTTTGGAGGATTGCCAGATAAACTTACTTCACCCGCTAACATTATTACTGCCTTATCTGATTTGCCTTTGACCATAGTCTCAACTGCCACTCTTGATATTGGATCAATAGAAAGACATGCATCAACTATGGCATCAGAAATAGCATCACAAACTTTGTCAGGATGGCCTGCGGATACCGATTCAGAGGTGAACAACGTAGCCATAATAGAAGAGGCGAGAGTTTCTCCTTCATAGGATTTCATAAAGTAACGTCTGAAATGGTAGTTGTAGATAATTGTAATATCTAGATTTAGTTTTTGTATGAACATCTAATACAGAACATTGACATATGGGTTGCTTTCGCGAAATCATGGCTAAGAAAAAAAAGATAGAAGACGAACCTTTTGGTGGAGTTCAACCAAACAAAGTTCCTGAACAATCAATGGATGGGAAACCTACTATTTACACGTATGCGACATGTCCGTTTTCATTGAAAGTAAAGTCTTTGTTAAAATCAAGAGGTATTGATTTCTCAAATGTTGAAGTTGACCCTATGAAAAAGACTGAATTAAAATGGTCGGATTGGAAAAAAGTACCAGTTTTTGTAGATAGCGATGGAACGCACGTCAACGATTCTAATGATATCTTACACTATATTGATGAGAAGCATGGAAATAAATTCCCTAGAGAAGGAGAAGATAATGAACAAGATAAATGGATGAATTTTTCAAATGATATCTTAGGTAAAAGTATTGTTGCTGTGATTTACAAAAATTATCGCACATCACTACATGCATTAGACTATGTAACTAAGGTAGATAAGTTTAGTTTGAAAGATAGAATTGTGAGTAAATGGCTAGGCGCTATTGTCATGAGAGCGATTGGGAGAAGTCGTGCAAAAATGTTCGATGAACCTCCTCGTACAAACTTACAAACTCAATTAGATTCTATGTCTTCAGGCATAGATGGAGAATTCTTTGGTGGAGGGGGACCTAATGGCGCTGATTTTGCTAATTATGGGATTCTAAGATCGATGCAGGGGTTGAATGGTTTTGATATCGTGGAAAATCATAATGTTATCTGGCCATGGTATAATAGAATGCAAGTTCTTTCCAATATTTAATTAACTATTTATTTGAATTTGTACCGGATGTTCTTTGGTTATTCTCGCCATATTTGCTTTATCCATCCAACCTGAAATTTGGGTGTTTTCTGAATTAACTTCTACACTAATAACCAAAGCTTCACGATGGACTCTGGCAATTAGTTCAACTAATTCTAAATCCCCTTCTTTCTGAGGAGGCTTTACACTAATTATTACAGGAGGACCATGTAAAACTGTCATTATTCCTGATCTTAATTCATCTATCCCTTGTCCACTTATGGCGCTAACAGCTACAGATTCAAAGGGACTGTAATAATGTACTATTTCCTTTGCTTCCAGAATTTCTTCATCTGTACAAAGATCTATTTTTGTTAGAACTACAATTGTGTTGTGGCTATTTCCATCATCAATCCTTCCGAAAAGTTCTCTACGAGAAGTTGCAAGTTTACGACGAATCTCATCTGGTTCATCTGAAGCATCCACTAGTAGTAACAACATATCACAAGATAGTGATTCCTGTAATGTCGCAGAAAATGAATCCAATAATTCTGCAGGTATATTATCAATAAATCCAATTGTGTCTACCATCAATATTCTCGGTTGATTTGCCATTCTTCCCACGGTTGTTTCTAGTGTTGAAAATAATTGATTTTTGATTAATACCGGTTTTCCTGAAAGTGCTGAAAATAAACTAGATTTTCCAACATTTGTATAGCCTGCCAATCCGACTGTCAAAGCGCCTGATTTCGACCTTTGTCTTCTTCTTTCGGAAAGAGAGGTGTCCATCTTCTTCAATTTGCGCCTTAGTTTGGCAATTTCATGCCCTACAGCCGTCATTATATTACTCCAGCCGGTCTGTCCACCGGCTCCAAAGCCTAAGCGTTCTCCAGTATGCTCGCGATGAATCAATTCTCTTAGAACTGAACGATCGGCTAACAGTCTGGCGATACGAACTTGTACCCTAGCTTCAACTGAAGATGCATGAATTGTAAATAATTCTAGCAATAATCTCACTCTATCCCAAGTTTCAATTGAGGTTAAATCGTTAATATTAACTAACTGGCTAGGCTTAAGATTACTATGTATCAAAATAAGGTCAACTTTCTCCCAAATATGTCCTTTTCTGGCCATTTTTAATTCTTCTGAAATCTCTTGTAATTTACCAGTACCAAAATATGTTCTAGAGTTTGGTTTACCTTTTTGCAATATAATATCTACAATTTCTATACCCATTGTTTGGGCTAAAGATGACATTTCTTTGGTATTTTTTTCTCTAGTAAGTATTATCGCTTTACGCCCAAAATGAACACTTTGAGATTCCGAAGAATTGACTCCTCCCATACCCGCTAACAAGGGAACATCCGGAACTGGGTCGCCACTCACAAAGAACGGGAGACAAGAGGAAAGATATGCCTTAGGGTCTTGCGATGTCCATGGAGAGTGTTTCTACGACTCTTGAGATAAATGGTTCTCGTAGCCATATTGAAGCCCTATTGGCTGGAATTTCAGCCGATGACCCAGATACATTCGATGCAAAAATTATACAAAATAAAGAAGATTTTCAATTAAAAATTGTTGTTTCAGGAGAAAATTTGGCTACAGTTCGAAGTACTGTGGACGATTTATTGGCATGCTTAGGTGCAATAGAATCTACACTAAACTCACTTTAATAATTATGACTTGAAGATAAAGTGGATATAAAAATTCATCATTTATTGGTAAATTGATGGTTCGGACGGTTGAAGTGATATGTTAGATTCGCAATACTGTGGTGACCCTTCCTCATGATAGGTCTGGACTATTGGTTGACGATAGTGTTCCTAGTGAAATTTTTTCTCGGTCAATGGATCGCTGGATTGAAACTATGCTAGCAGATGATGTTAGTGAAGAAGGGGGAATAAATAATTTCGTGAGAGGTAAACTGATAGCAAAGGAAAAAGGTGTAATTTGTGGACAAATTGTAATTAACAGAATGTTAGATAAACATGCTCCGAATTGCTCATATGATTGGAAAGTTAGTGAGGGGGAGCTAGTAAAAGAAAGGGGACATATTTTAGAAATTTCTGGAATCTCTTCTGAAATCTTGAAAGTAGAAAGAGTGATGCTAAATTTATTAGGAAGGCTTTCTGGGATTTCTACTACTACATCTGAGTGGGTATCTGACTCCAATGATCTTCGATTAGCCTGTACGAGAAAAACTGAATGGGGAATTTTAGATAAATGGGCTGTCCATATTGGAGGAGGGTTGACACATAGACTATTTCGGTCAGATGCACTAATGTTGAAAGAAAATGATTTTGCATCGGCAATTGAGAGCGGTGAAGATCAAAATGATGCTATTAAAAAATTAATTTCAGAGATTGATTTGGAGAAAAATTCAAAATTTACTGTTATAGAAGTTCAAAATATTAGTGAGGCGATATTAGCGGCTCAAACTTGGTCTGAAAAACAGAGAGAAAATTCTACAACCGATTCTGTAGTATTATTACTTGATAATATGGGTCCTATGAATGCTAGGATTGTGGTTACGGAACTAGAAAAACTTGATTTGAGGAAATGGTGTATATTGGAAGGTTCTGGCGGAATCACAAAAGATAGTATTTCTGAATGGTCATCTAGTGGCGTAGATCTAATATCAACATCAGCGATGAATAGGGGAGTAAAACCTTTAGACATCTCACTAATAATTGAAGGAGAGAATTAAGATGGCGGAAATCCCGAAAAGTCACCCTAGAAGGAAGTCTTTGGTTTCTAGAAAAACAATTGTTGAAGCAACAAAGAAAGGATTGCTGGCGGACTCTGCGATGATAGCGCATGGAAGAGGTGAGGCTTTTGATTATCTTCTGGGAGAAAAAACTAGTGAAATTGCAAAACTATCGATAAAAGAATCTGCCGCTAGATTAATTTCGGCAAAGAGTCCTGTGATTTCTGTAAATGGAAATACTACTGTCCTGGCTGGAAAGGCTCTAATTCGGGTTGCTGCAGTTTTACAATGCCCGATTGAAATAAATATCTATTATAGAACTGAAGAAAGAATGAAGTTACTTTATGATTTTTTAGAATTGCAGAGATTGAATGTTTCAAAGGAAGAAAATCCAGACAAATGGAAAGGAGATTGGGAAGTCGCTGTAATGTCGGTTAATATTCTGGGAAGGGAGGAAGACGGAAGAATTGAGGGTTTAGAGGGCCCTAGGGCAATATGTTCTTCAGAAGGTATTGAAAAAGCGGATGTCATTTTAGTTCCTCTTGAAGATGGTGATAGATGTGAAGTGTTGGTTTCCCTAGGCAAGGAGGTATTGGTTGTTGATCTAAATCCACTTTCTAGAAGTGCTAAGATGGCTACAGTAACCATAGTTGATGAAGTGTCAAGAATGGCAGATTTATTGTTGGAATATGTTATCGCGGATTCATCAAATGTTACGAATTGGAATAATAATTCAGCGCTTAAAGAGTCTCTGAAAATTATTTCTAATAGCGCCGATGAGTAATCAGAATGCTTCTTTCAATAGTTTCTCACAACGTTCGGCAATCGCTGTGCCAACGTCGCTGGTGGATGCATTGCCTCCTAAATCGTAAGTTACACAACCACCTTCAGCAAAATGTTCCTCCATTGCCTGCATTAATATATCTGCACATTTGTCTAAATCAGAATCATTTTTACGGAAACCAAGTGCTTCAAACATCATTTGTAACGATGAAAGAGTAGCCATAGGATTTACTGTATTTTTCCCTGCATGTTTAGGTGATGACCCATGTACTGGTTCGAATAACATATGCTTTGGCCCGAGGTTTGCACTTCCTGCCATACCCATCCCTCCTTGAAGAACTGAAGCCAAATCTGTAGCAATATCTCCAAACATATTTGGTAATACAACAACATCTAACGATTCTGGGTCTCTAATCAACCACATTGTAAAGGCATCAATATACGCTTCATTAATCTCAATATCTGGATATTTTTCCTCTGCTATCTCATGAAATACTTTCCGAAATAGTTGACACCCTCTTGTTACGTTAGATTTGTCGACGCAAGTAACTTTCTGAGGCTTTCCAAGTTTCTTTTGACGGTGTTCTGCTAAGTCAAAAGCAAATTTAATCACACGCTCGCTACCTATTCGTGAGATAGGTCGAGGGTCCCAAGCAACCTCACCATCTAATCCGGGAAACTTTTCGATAATCATTTTCTCATCTTTCGCACCTATTGCCTTCTGTGACATACGTCTCAGTAACGAATGATACAATCCTTCGGTATTCTCTCTAACCATTACCATATCTACAAGGTTCGGATCCCATATGTCTTTGTGGATTCCATGTACTTTATGTTTCACGCCTTGGAATAACTTAACCGGTCTAACATTAGCATAGAGGTTTAATCCAGAACGAAGGCCTAGAATTACTTGTCCACCTGCAAGGTCACCATTTGGAAGACGAGCTCCAGGCCAACCTATAGCTCCGAGAAGTATTGCATCTGAATTATCTCGACAATGTTCAAATGAGCCTTCAGGCCACTCCCTACCTGTTTCAAGATAGTATTCTCCTCCACAAGGAATTTCTGTTATTTTGAACGAGATTGGGCTATTTTTCTCAAATACGGAAAGCACGCGCATAGCCTCGGCCATAACTTCCTTACCTGTTCCATCCCCTGGGAGTACGGTCAGTCGATACTCGGTCATGATGCGTGGCAGATGCTTTTCCTTCATCAATCCAACTATTCGACAATTGACAATTGTTCATACGATACTTGATAGAGGTCCACTACAAATCAGACGGTATGGAACACAGTTCCGATGATAGTGAAGGGAGTCCTCGAATAGACGTCAGAACTTTACCGGATTCAATTGCAGAACTATGGGAAACAATGCTTAGACTTGATCCTTCATGGGATATATCAATGTGGTTGGATGAAAGAGCTAAGGAAGAATTGCAACTTATTGAAGGTCAATTGGGAAGAGAAAAATTACGTCTTGAACAACGTCTACATCGATTGGAGACCTTAGCAAAACGACTCAAGAGACAACGCGAAGTGGCTGAAGGAATTATACGAAAAGATCCGCATCAGAAAAATCTATTCGATATCTATGAGAATGAAAATAAACATGAAGTTGAGATAGAAAAAGGTGAAGATGAAGTTGAGGGTTTTCCGGCAGTTGACTATACAAATCTAGAGTTCGGAGATGACCCTTTGTTAGCAATTGTTTCAGAACACATTATTCACGTAATGGAGATATTAAATTCTAAGGGGCTTACTTCCATACATTTTGATTTATTATTACAAGAATTAAGTGAAATTGGAATTAGAGATAATGAAGTTGATGAGGCAATAACTTGGCTTTTGCAAAGGCAGATTGTTATTGAGCTGGAACAAGACCATTTTGCTTTAGACATATAAAACGATAGGTAAGAGACCCCGTTTTGAGCCGACTCCTTCAAAGAGGGAACCCTTGTCGCGACCTCTGTATTTCTATGGTTAGTGACGCATCCGGTTGGTACGCAAGGCTTGACAGAGAGTGTTCCGATAGGGTTGAACAACTAAACACTTGGTTAGATTCATGGGAAGAAGCTACTCGGCATGGAATTCCAATTGCAGCTACTTTACCAAATCATTGGCCAACTTTACCGGCTGGACTTCTGTCGGACCCTGGTGCAGTCCTAGATCATCTATTGGCTCGGAATGAAGCAGAAAGTGATGGGCGGTCACCTAGGGGCGCTTATGCTACTCCTGCTAAATTTGCAGAGTCTATACTCTCAGATGAATTAAAAGATACAAAAGAAGAAGTTTCGAAAGAGCCGTCTGCCGCACTCTCACTTTCTGCTTTACCACCCAGTTTCAGAGCATATGCTCAGAAATTTAATCAAGATGTAACAGAAGAAAAAGATGATGGTTCGAATGATGAAAACAATGGCCTACAAACACGTACAGGTATTGCAATACCTTTCGCTGATCCATCAGTAGGGGCAGGGGTCTTCGCCGCTAGACTAATTCGAATACATGCAGATAGAAGCGAAAAATTCTCTCCTGCGGAAAGAAAGAAGGATACGTTACTTTTACTAAACGGTTTTCAGATGTTAGATAATTCAGAAGTTGCAATCAAATGTGCTCGAAGAAGAATACTTATTGCTCTTTCAAGATGTGACTTAGTTGACTTAGATGGAGCTGGAAATTCTGGAAAAATTGGAAGGAAAGAAGCGGAAAATATTCTAGAAAAATCAGTTCAGTCAGGAGATGCTTTGAGAGGAGAGTGGCCGTGGGATGAGAAACCAGGACTTCTAGTCTGTAGACCTCCATGGTTGAGAATAAAGGATAGGTTTAGAGGGCATCCCGAAGGAAGTGAATTGAGAAAAGAATTGTCTAGACAATTGAGAAATACTACTAACAAAGATGGAAGTAGGAGATTTTCGACACTTAGAGGTAATGTGAATCTCTATCGCTTATTCTTAGAGAGAGGTGTGCAACTTGTCAGAAAAGATGGGCGAGTAAGGATGATTGTTCCAGACTCACTGTTACGAGAAAAAAGTAGTATCCCTCTTCGTAAATTAATGGTTGAGCAAAACAGATGGAGTTCTTCTTGGTCCTTCCCAGAAAATCAACGAATTTTCCCTGGAGTTTCACAGGGTGTTTTGGTTATAGGTATAACAAAAGGTGGAGAAACAGAGAAGATGACTAGTTATGGCCCTCTACACACCAACGAAATTACACCTCAAAATGGATTGGCAAAAAGTGTACCTACTTTTGATATGGTTAAAAAATCGTGGAGTTGTTGGACAGATGGAAACTGGTCAGTTCCAAGGATGCCTAGAGACGAGTATGATAGAAGAAGAATTGTTAGAGCTATTACTGAGTTGGCGGAACAGCCAAAACTTTCTGAAGAAAATAATTGGTTAAATCCTACAGGTAAGCCTATTCGGGTAAGAGTAGGGGAAATCGATCAAACAAATTGGTCGGAAGAAATTACTGATTGGAAGCCCGGTTCAAGAGGTACTGCTTTCATTAGAGGGACGCATTTCTCTACTAAAGGTGATGATATTAGTATAATCCATCCAGCATATGTGAGTGGTCTAAAAGAAGATTCTGTTCAAAGAACACAAGCAAAATGGACAGGGACAATTAGACCTAAGGGGAAGCCAAGACTTGCTTGCCAGGCCATTGTCAACGCTCAATTAGAAAGAAGATTGAGATGGGCGGTAGTTCCTTCTGATTGTGTTTTAGGAAACTCAGTAAATTTCTTAGAATTGCCGACTGAAGTAATGGAAAGGATTGCAGAAGAACATGGTTCAGTCGATAAAGGATTGAATTGGTTGGCAACACATCTAAATTCAGAAACATTGGATCTTTGGTCTAGAGCATGGGCCGCTAACAACAATGTCAATAATTATGAAATTGAAAACCTTCCATTCCCAAAACCGAATAAAATACGTTCAATAGTAATGCAGTAACGAAATCCGGAAGAATGTTTTTCGGTTTCCGGTAATTATTTTCCTTTCTCCGGTTTTAATGACTAAGAAATACCAAACCCATTAATACATACGCTTGACCTCGGTGAAACCGTCTTGCGTCGCAAAGCAAAGAATTGAAGGTTTGTAATATGGGAATATATCCAAAAATTGGCATTACAGGATTGCCTAGATCCGGTAAGTCCGCAGTGCTGCAAAAAGTAATACAAATGGTGCAGGATGAAAGAAAAAATAACTCTAGAAAAATGTACAAAGATATCATAGGAGGGGTTCAAACAGAAGCCATAATAGAAAATGGCGAGAGAGTAGGATATGCCTGTGTAGATGTAAGGACTGGCGAAAAGGGAATTATCGCGCATCGAAATATAGATTCAAGAACTCGAATTCTTGGGTATGGAATTGATCCAACGGAATTAGATAGAGTTGCAGTGCCTGCAATACTTGATGCACTAGATGAATGTGAGGTTTTAGTAATTGATGAGGTTGGTAAATTTTCAGTTGAAAGTGAAGGGTTTGTTGCGGCTGTTCGTGCTGCTTTGGAATATGATAAACCGACTTTGATGACATTACACAAGAAGAGTAGGCATCCACTATTGCAAGATATACGAAGAAGAGATGATGGTAGGGTGCTAGAAGTAACTCCTGTCAATAGAGCTCTTCTACCTTACAAAATTCATAAATTATTGGAGTAAAATAATGCATGAGATAATATATGTCCTCCGAAGGTGATTTTTTGGATTCGCCAGCAAATAGAATTCAAAGAATTTTGATTGGAGTGATTTTATCGTTCTCACTAATGACGGCTTTAGCAATATCTGAAGGATTGATTCGAATATTTGGTTGCGAAGGCAGTGACTGCATAGAAGAAAATAATTTAGCATTGATATTTCCGATGATTCTTTTCATTAGTATTACTTTGTATTCATTATTACATTTTTCTAAAGGAAAAGAGCATGAAAAGGGATTTTTGGATAAGTGGATTAGCCGAGAAGAAGAAGAAGAAATGAGAGTTCGGCTCAAACAGGAACAACTAGATGCCAGTGGCGATAATATGGGTTCAGGTTGGTCTGAAATGGAAAAAAAGCATTTGGAAACAAAATTAGAGGAAGAATGAAGGAGCGAAACCTTGACTCTTGGAATACCCTCGTGAGGGTTGGCGATACCCATGAGCGAAATACCTGAAGGACTTATTTATACCAAAGAGCATGAATGGATTAGAGTCGAAGGAAATGAAATTGTTGTTGGAATTACTGACTATGCTCAAGATGCCTTGACTGATGTTGTTTGGGTGGAATTGCCAGAATTAGGAGTATCTGTAAAATCGATGGATTCGTTTGCGAATGTTGAGTCTGTTAAGTCAGTGAGTGAAATATATGCTCCAATTTCTGGAGAAGTTACAGAAATAAATGAAGACTTGGAGGATGCCCCTGAAACAGTGAATACAGATCCTTATGGCGAAGGTTGGATTTGTAAAATGAGAATGGATGATCCCGGAGAACTTGAGGCTCTTCTTGATGCCGCAGCATACAAGTCTCTAATCGAGGAATAAGTAATGACTATCCCCGATAAGATTTCAATTTATGTAGACGGGTCATGTGAAGAAAACAGGAATGTATCGTCAGATACTCCTGCTGGCTGGGGATTTTGTGTAGTAATAGGAGATACAGGTTTAGGAAAAGGCCAAGGAGAAATTATTACGGAAAAAAGTGGTCCAGTAATCACAAAAAAAACATCAAACGAATATATTGGTTCTGAAGTTGGGTCAAATAATACTGCTGAATTGTGTGCTCTTGCTCATGCACTAAAATGGCTACTAATTGAAGGAGGTAATAGCCCTGCAGTAATTAGAGGAGATTCCCAATATGCTTTGAATATTGGTTCGGGTATTTGGAAAGCTAAAGCAAATAAAGAATTGGCTTTGAATGTTCAGAAATTATGGCAAGAAGTTTCGTCTCTTCGAGATTTAAGTCAAGAACATGTTAGGGCACACAGAGGGCATCGTTGGAATGAAAGAGCGGATCATTTAGCATTCCGTGCAATGCAAGGAAAAGAAGCATTGCCATTACAATTCTGGAAACCCGGAAAAAGATAATTCAATCATCTGAAAGAATTGTTACACTAAGAAGCACATAAGTTGCTTGAATGAAAGTCAATAAAGCTATCAATGAAAAAATCAAAGACGTGGGGGCTGGAAAAAAGAGTTGGTCTCTTCCTAAAAGATATGATATCATAAGAATTGTAAATGAAAATAAAAATAGCTTTTTTGCGGAACTCTCAGGGTTCTGCCATAAGTCCAACCATGGGACTAATCCGCGTCTTTTGAATGTAAATCGATACCAAGAAATATACCACATTGTTAATCCAATTAACCCCATGACACCAAGGGTAAAAGATTCTGAATCCCAAGGCCAAGAAAATGAAATTTTTATGAAAATTGTATTGATTAAAAGTGTGGAGCCTAAGAAAAAATAGATGCGCCAATCCGGCGGGTTCTCCTCAGCCATAACAATACCAAGACGTTAAGTGATTTCAAATCAACCCTAAAGATGGGTTCTTCATGTAATAGTAACTCGCGCAATTATGGAGCATCGACTAGTTTGGTCGGATTCAATGAATCAAGATCATCTTGATTTGAGATTTAGAGTTCTAAGAATAGGCATGCCAAGGGGAACTGAACATTATCCTAAGGTAGACAATGACCCTCGGACAAGATTTCTATGTGCCTATATTGGTGGAAAGATGGTTGGATGTTCTACTCTGCAAGTTGATTCAAGACAAAATTGTAAATATCGAATAAGAGGGATGGCCGTAGACTCAGAATATCGAAATAAAGGAATAGGTTCTGAGATTGTCAAAGAATTACAAAGGAAAGCAGGTGAAGAAAAAACGGGAATATGGTGTAATGCAAGAATCAAAGCAGTACCAATGTATGCAAGATGTGGTTTTGAAATTGTGTCAGATATTTTTGAGATTGAAAATATAGGGCCTCATTATGACATGGAATGGAAATAAAAAGCATCCGCTAAAACAATTCAATTGGAGCACAGGCCGGGATTTGCACCCAGGTCCGCGGATTTGCAGTCCGCTGCATAGCTACTCTGCCACCCATGCGTTGAATAGCCGTAACAGACTTTATCTTTGAATATTCTTCGAAAGAGAGTGTCAAAAATCTTGATGGTGTTGGTACTCCTCCTAGACATCATGCCGAACGTTTCATCGCGCTATGATGGATTAGGGGTGGGGTTCGCACCCTATCTACAGCCGCCTGGCCCAGAAGTAGTAAGGTGGACTGTTGGAGAGCCGGGATTCGATACTCCCTCGGAAATAATTGATGCAGCCATTAACGAGCTAAATGAAAAAAATACCAAGTATACTAGAGGTGCTGGTTCAATGGAGTTATGTCAATCAGTTGCAGATTATCTTTTTGAAAAACATGGAATAGAAACTAATGCAGAAAACGTTGTTATTACCCCTGGGGCTAAACAGGCATTGCTATATTCATTTATGATCACTACAATGCCTGGGGACGAAGCAATACTGTTAGCACCGTCTTGGGCTTCATATGAACCAATGTTAGAATTTATTGGGGCAGTACCTGTACATGTCCCTGTAAGAAAAGATAATTTTCATCCCGATATTGATGCAATTAGATCTGCTGTTA
>CAXFIU010000031.1:0-15662 GCA_964003245.1 uncultured Candidatus Poseidoniales archaeon | reverse complement strand
GAATAACGCGCAAGCGCTCACTAAGGTGGGAGGAAAAAAATATGGAAATGGATAACAAAGTAATGATGAGTGAAGTTGGAGGCGCTTTCGTAGTCTCTTGGTTAGTTCTAGGGAGCATGGGGTCAGACGGCCTTATGGCTGGATTAGTACTTGCTGCAGCAATGACTGCTATGGCTGGTGCACATATTCTGCCTATGTTCACATGGATGACCATAATGACAGGCGATATAGCTGACCAGGACAACTGGATGAACAATGGTATGCGATTGGTCGCACAGGTAGTTGGAGCTCTTCTAGCTATTGTGATGATGACCGAAGGCGGAGAAATTGATACCGGATACGCAGCAGGAGATATGTGGGCTTTTGATATGTGGCCACTATTGACTATGGTAGCTGCCGGTGCAGTTCTTGGAACAATACACAGCCGATGTGAAGCATGGATGACTGCTCTAGCAGTAGTTATGGCAGCTGGTGCATTAGGTATGGGTGTTGGAGGAGCACACGATATGGCATCTTGCCTAATGGGTGACTCTGGTAACATTGCTAACGCAGCAAGTACATGGTTACTTGACGGCTTAGTAGTTGGTGTTGGAGCAATGGTTGCTTCCAAGATCGACGAAAATCTTTGAGTAAATAGAATATTTATTTGAATACGTAAGGCAAACTGGGGGGCAAAAGCCCTCCAGTTTAGCCGAATTAAAACATCTACTGACTACTCTGTCAGTTGAAATGAATTATTACTAATTACTTTACCAATGGTAAGCTACTAGTTATTGTATCGATAGAAGAACGTGGACCTGGCCCTATACCTACAACAGTTACAGTTCCTGAGGGGATTTCAGTATGGCCAGCGTCTTTAACCATGTAACAAATTAATCCTGCCTCATTAGCTTCCCCAAATATTCTTTTTAGACTATCAAGATTGCTAGCGCTACAGACAATCTTTCTTGCACCATTCGCACGATACTTTTCTAATATCTTAGGTGCCGTTCTTTTGGCTTTAAGTATACATTCTGCAGTTGCATGACTACATTGTGCTGCAAGTTTGCCTTTCGATAATGTAAGATCACTTCGAGTGACTAATACCATTGTTAGTTCATTAGTTTGAGGCAATTTCTGGCACCGCCTCAGAATTTGTAAGGGTAGTATGTCTATTCATTAATTCACTAAGTGGATTTGCGAGCCAGGCGACAAATACAACATTCCCGCCCGCGTGTAATAAATCAAAGGGGATTCCGTTTAACAAATAGATTATGAAGAATGATGTGTCCACATTGTGTAAAATACTCAAAGAAACTATCCAATCAAACAAAAATCCTGAGAATGCCGCAAATATTGCGAGGTTGGTAATATTTAACTTCTCATTTTGAATAAATTGGTTTCTTAATAATGCGGCTAAAATCCCTATAGTGGCCCATCCAATTATTTGATAATTGGACCAAATGCCATGTTCTAGCATTACGTTGGAAGAGAGTGTGACTATGGTGGCAAAGGCTATTGAATAAGAAATGCCGAAATAAATCCCAATCATTATTGCCAAAAATGTAACAGGTTGGACATTAGGGATTGGATCTAATAGTAATCTTCCAGAAACTGCAAGTACTATAATAATTGTAAAAATTAAGCCCGGATTTTTGGATTTAAATTTACTATCAGTAAATATCAATGATGCAATTGCAACTGTTACTATCGCCAAATCTAGAACAAATTGTTCATTGGGAGAAAGAGTTACAGCATGGGCATCGAATAACATAGGTAATCAGTCCAATGTGATTATGTTATTGATGATTACTCTAATTCAATCTTGAAGATTCGAAAAATACACTACTATTATCAGATACAAAATGAATACTGAATTACCATGTAGTCGTTATCGTCTGGAATGTCAAAACACTATCATCGTTCAAGGATAAAGATGAAATTCCAGCTAAAGAGACTGCCCCATTGTGTAATATCTGCCAAGAAGTCCAGATGTTGTCGCCACAGGGACCTACAGTGCAAAGATCTATCCCCCCTATTGAATTAATAAAAAGACCCATTTCACCATAATCAGTAACATTTAGTTCAAAAAGAATTGGTCTCACATCTATAGCAGCATTTAGTAAATCCAAACCATTTTCATATCCCTCAAAACCACCAACACAAGCACCAGTAGAATTCCAATTTTTATCTGTTTTGAAATCTGTGCCATCAAAATCTATGTGATGTCTACCATCAGCAAATTCGGAAGGGGTTGCCTCCGCAGGAAAATGGAAGCAAACTACCTGCTTGCCGTCCCATATATCTGGTAAACCATAATGGGAATCTCCATCATCATCAACTAATTCGGAAGACATTCTGGCCCATTCGGTAGATAATGTACTAGATGAAAGCAATAATACTACTAGGAAAACTAGAGATGCAGATTTTAGCCTATACTCTTCTTTCGCAGCGAAATATCCTAATGCGGTTAAAATTGCTATTATTGCGACTGTGACTATTAATGTTGACATGGGGTCTTATGGATAAGAGTAAGGTAAATTAATATTCATAAAAATTAGTAAATAAGAATTTAATATTAATCAATTATTGTTGATTGATTGTCTTGATTTTTTCAAGTAAAATGGAATTGACTAATTTACCGTCCGCAGAGCCTCCCAATTTAGCCATAACCATACCCATTAATGGCCCTACTGACGCCATTCCTTTATCCTTTATGAAATCCAATTTGTCAGCAATTATTGCATCAATCGCTTCTTCAACAGAAGAACTGTCCGCTGGAGTAAATCCTTCAATATCTGCAGTTTTAGAGATCCAATCGAGTTTTTTATCGAAAGTCGAGAAATCTTCAACTGTGTTCAAGACATACTTTGAGCCAAGAGGAATCATTCCCTCTCTAGTAATAATTCCTTTTTCTTTCGAGTATACTAATAATGCTAATAATTCCCAAGGAATGTTTGACACTGATGTTCCTGATTTATCAGCAATCTCTGATCTCGAATTATCTAGTAAAATTGATGCCCATGGCTTTGGAGGGAGTGTGATGGAAGAGGATTCATTATCAATTAATCCTGAAACAAATACATCATCTAATTCATTACCCAATATTGCCTCAATCTGATTATCGGAAATATCATATTCTTGTAATCTTAACAACCTTTGCTGTTTATCCATAGGTAAATTAGAATTTATTTCCTCCCACTTACTTGATTTCAAGTTCAATATTTGTATATCCGTTTCAGGATACATACGTGCACCACTAGGTAAAGGCCTCATTGCAGTAGTAGTTCCATCTTCAGGAGCACCTTTTCTAATAACGACATTACGAACTTCTCCGGGTATTCTGTGATATGCAGCTCTTGCTCTAAGTAGAACTGATTCGAGAGCTAATTCGGCTTGCCAACTAGGAGCAACACACAATACAAAAGCATCGGACTCAGATAGAGACATCGCTTCTCTCACGTTATTGACTTCAGTTTCTGTAATGCCATAAGCGGGCAATTCATCAGAGTGAAAAATTCCTGCCACTCCTGCTTGTTTTGCAGAGCTAGCCAATTCTCTTCCAAGTCTAGGTAATTGTGAACCTTCTGAATCTTCTTTCTTGGAACCAATTTTTCCTGCAAATCCTTTCAACTTCAAACCTAAAACTACGGAGTCTGAAGACAATGATTTTTGTATCATTTGGGATGAAGAATTAGAAAAAAAAGCTGTTAAATCTTCGGTCTCGAAAGGAAGTCTTGACGATGCAGAAAGAGCAACTCTATTTTCTACTGGTTGAGAATCTAGTCGACGATCGGGTGGCAATGGTGGAAGGCCCGCTTCTTCTCGCAACTCATTACATAATCTATACATGTGTAGTTGTCTAGCCATCTCTATACGAATTATTTTAGGAATCCAATCTAAATCTTGACAACCTTTGATTTCTACTCTAACGCCACAGGCAATACTTACATTGAGATCTTGTCTAATAGAACCTAAGCCTCTCCTAACTAAACGTGTGTCACGTAACAACGTACCAAGGTGTAAAGCCACCTGTTTAGCATGTTCAGGGGTCTGAATATCTGGAGCTGTAGCAATTTCAACAAGAGGCATGCCAAGTCTATCTAAAGTGTAGTAAACTACCTCTCCTTCTGTAGTTAATTTACTCTCTAATTTTCTAGCTGAATCTTCTTCTAGACAGACTACATCAATACCTACAACGCCAGTATCAGTCTCAATAGTTCCATCGGTTGCAACCAATGTCGTCCTCTGAAAACCACTGGTATTAGAGCCATCGACTACAGTCTTTCTCATTGCCTGCATTGAAGATACTGGTTTGGCTCTCATCATTGCTGCCATCGTTAATACTGCATCAACAGCGTCACTATCGTGACTTAATGGTGGAGCCTCATCTAACTCAATTAACCCTGCATTGGGGGGTTGGATATATACAAAGGAACGATTCCTACGTGATTCGAAGCGTGCTGTAATGTCTACTTGCCCCCCTTCTCCTTGAGATGCTCTGAGTTTTCTTTGAGAGCGGACCCAATCTTCTGGAATCTCGGAAAGTGAATAATCGAATAATTGACTGGGCATCCTGGAATGCAATTTACCTGTATCTAATTGCTGGTGAATCTCTAAGCCACACATAAATCCCAAACTTTGAGGATCTAAATTACTTGGAGAATCGATATCTCCTCGTGGCTCCATATTAATCACGACAGGGTTATCTTTCATAGGATGTACGGACCTAGACAAAACTGTAATGGTCATTTTTTGGTTGGAATAATATTCCAGTAGAACGCATTTGCTTGATTATGTTGGTGACGGTTAATTCATCTATGTTTTTAGCTAATGCTCTATTATAGATTGAATTAATTTCTGCTAAATTGTTATTTTCTGAACAAATGTCACGAATGATATTTTTGACAATCATGCTTTTATTTCTCTCCTTAACAGTTGTTCCTGAAAATTCTGATTCGTCTTCTATTCCTGATTCTTCTCTCCAATGCTTGAATACTGCTAATGCTACCTTTGCATCTTCAGAGGTTGCATCTTCGCGAAGGAACATTCTCGCATGAGCCTCTGTAAGTCGGATCAACGCCTCTAATGCCCTAGCAGTGATTGGAACTACATTTGATTCTCCGCCTTCATCCGTATCATCTCGTCCGAAAGTTTGTCTTTCTTGAACATAATACTCAAGAATTAGTGCCATAACATCTTGATTTATATTGGGATGATAATGTCTCTTGGCAAATGCAATATATTTTCTAAGGAAGGACTGGCTAAGATGTTCAGTTCCATCTTCTCCCCTTATTATGACCTGTTCTTTATCTTCTTCAACTGGATCCATTGCAACAAATTCATCGATAAGAGCCTCTGGAACACCTCGTGTACGGCTTCGCAAAATGTGTTTAGCTATCATCTCATCATTTTCAGCCTTAACCTCATCCCTCATCATCCATATTATATCAAATCTAGATGCTAATGGTGCTGGCAATCCTGTCTCCTTGAACGAACGTAGAACACTAGTATTTGTTGCACGATTCGAAAAACGACCTTGTTTTGGATTGGCTGCAGCAATAATCGCACATCTAGAAGGTAAAGAGGCGGTTATACCTCCCTTAGAAATATTAATTCTCTGTTGTTCCATAGCAGGGTGCATGACTTTTCTATCATCTTCAGTTATTTTATCGAACTCATCAATAGCAGCTAACCCTCTATCAGATAATGGCAATACTCCGGCCTCCAAAGAGAACCTTCCATCGGCAAAAGTATCTCTGACTGCTGCTGCGGTTAATCCTGCACCGGAAACACCCCCTCCAGATGCAAACTTGCCTCGTGGAGAAAGTGCTGAAACATAAGTTAACAATTGTGATTTTGCGACACCTGGATCGCCCATTAATAAAATATGAATATCTCCTCTTGTGCGGGTGCCGTCTCGATTTTTTCGTGAAACGCCTCCGAATAATTGCAGTGCAAGTGACCTTTTGACAAAATTCATCACGCCTGTTGAGAAGATAGAAGGTGCAATTGAATTCTGCATTAATCGAAGAAGATCTTCTCTTTGAGAAATTGCTAATATTTCCTCTTGTTCTTCATCTGTAATTTTAATTTCTGTAAATGGTACCGACTCATGTTCAGAACTAATTAGATGATAAATAATATCGAACATCGGGGTTTTCTTATTTTTCACAACCTCACTATATACGACAGGAATCATGTTAGCTACAATTCTTTGGCCCGGTAAATGCTTGTTCACTAAATCTCCTTCGAGAAGCACTTTTGCACGGCCAGGTTGAGCCCCACTTTCAACAGATTCAGGTAGTTCTTGAATTTCTATCCATTGATTATTTATCAGTCTTGAAACATTGAAAACTAAATTAAAACGTGTTGCTCCGCCCCTACCAGCATTTTCTCCACACCCTCCTTGATCAGTGGGCAAGCAACGAATTGGCTCAATCAGTTCTCTTTCATTATTCTGCATTATCTCTTGAGTTACTCCACATGATTCACATTGAAATGCTGCAATATGCATTCTAGGTTTAATCTCTGAAATCTTGATAACTTGTACATCGCTACTACGGAGTTTCTCTATATCTGAAGAACCGATTTCTCTAAGATCTCGGCGGCTGTCCCTTGGCAATTCGCCAACTCTAAGTATCACATCCAAATCTTCTCCACGTTCTCTACAGATCTCTCTAAGTGTATCTTTGCCTGTATTCAATATTTGTCTCGGAAATTGCAAAATATCTTCTGCAAAGTCTGGATCGAAAGCTTGTAATTCGTGGAATGGTATAGAAAGTGTTGGAGTCATCGACTGTTTAGAAAGTAAAGTAAATATCTCTGTCTCTTTAGCCTCTAAAAAGAAAGTTTTCCAACGAGCAGAGGAATCATGTGCCGCCATCGTCATTCTTTTTCATCTCCCGGCTTTGCTCCGAAGTACTTGCAGTCTATAACCAAATTGGATGATTCTAGATACCCCCTTGTTTCTATTGGAGTTCCAAAGTAAAAACGTGAATTAGAAATCTAATATTATACTTCCACTGGAATGTTTGTAAAAAATCGCCGGGTATAAGAAAATCAAGGAACGTTGGATTAAAGTTTGGAACTCCTATCGGGATTCATGGAGTTCAGTAGAATAGGTGATGATGTTGTTTTAAGGTTGGATCCTGGAGAGGAAATACATCAGTCAATTCAGAGCCTTTCAGACCATGGAATCGATTGCGCGATAATTACAAGCGGAATAGGAAGAGTAAGAGATATTCAGATGGGTTATTTATCAGCAGATGGAATTTATCAAACCTTAGATCATGAAGGGCCAATGGAATTATTATCTACACAAGGTAATCTAGCTCCTGGACCAGAAGGGCCATTTACACATCTACACACTATAATGTCAGATAATGGACATAAAGTACATGGGGGACACTTATACCATGCAACTATACATGTGGTTGGCGAAATTCATCTACGTGTATTAGATTCTAATACCATGAAGAGAAAACCTACTAATACAGAGTTTGTCGCACTGAAATTCTGTGATTTGGAGTGATAATTTGAAAGTTCTTTGGGCTCATGGACTCGAAGGGAGTCCTGATGGTTCTAAACCTACGTGGATGATAGAAAATCTAGGTTGGGATGTCGTCTCAGTTAATATGAGTATAAGAGGTTGGACAATTGCTGACCAAACAAAAGCGGTTCTTGACAAGGTCTCAGAAGTTGATGATTTTGATTTGATTATGGGTTCATCCTATGGAGGATTAGCTGTGGCCAATGCAGCTAATGAATTACTAGATAGAGATTTGAGATTGGTTTTAATGGCTCCAGCATTTGGTTTGGCAGAGAATTTTCAAAATATTGCAGGGAAAGAGGGGTTGAATCAGTGGGAAAATAACGGATTCAGGCCTTATTTTCATCATGGTCTAAATAAAGAAATTAAGTTGAGTTGGGATTTTATGGTTAGTGCTAAGAAAATGTCATGGCCAGAAATGAAACATCCAACTGTAATAATACATGGTATATCTGATGAAATAGTATCGATAGAATCATCTCGAAAAGTCGAAGAATCTAATTCAAATGTTGAATTGATAGAAGTTGATGATGGGCATAGATTAGGAGACTCTCTACAATTCATACCTATTGCAGTTGAAAAAGTATTATCAAAGAAATAATGCTATAGATATTAATGAGAGCCGAGGAAATATTCGCCTATCTCAGGATCAGTTAAGATGTGCTGAGCATCTCCTGAATGGACGACTTTGCCTCCTGCGAAAATGTATCCTCTATCTGAACGTGCAAGGCTTAAACGAGCATTTTGTTCCACTATTAGGACAGTAATGCCCTCGTCTCTCAAGGCATCTATTCGTTCAATTATTTGTTGTTGATACAAAGGACTCAATGCAGCAGTTGGTTCATCTAATAATAAAAACTTAGGATTAGATATCAAAGCACGTGATATTGCCAACATTTGCCTTTCACCACCCGATAGGGAAGCGGCTAGATCATGAATTCTTTCCTTTAAGTCTGGGAACATATTCAAAGCGCGTTCGATTCTCTCATTCAAAACTAAATTTGAGAGGCTATTACCACCCATCTGAAGATTTTCATAAATTGTTAAAGAGGGAAACACATTATCAACTTGAGGAACATATGCAATTCCCCTATTTACTAATTGATCCGTGCGCCATCCAGATACGTCTTCATCATTATGAGTGACGTCTCCAGAGTAGTAACTAGCTATCCCAAATATGGTCTTAATAAACGTAGATTTTCCACATCCATTTGGACCAATGATCGTAACAAATTCTCCTTCCTCGACGTATAAATCGATATCATATAAAATCTGTACAGAACCATATCCTCCGTTGAGTCCTTTTACATCTAGTACTCTACTCATTATACTCACTCCTCCTCCTCGCCTGCAGAACCAAGATATGCCTCAATAACTGCTCTGTTTGATTTTACTTCTTCAGGAGTACCGACCATTAGAACTTCTCCTTCATTCATAACGATAATTCTATCAACTCCTTGCCGAAGAATGAAATCCATATTATGCTCAATAATTAATATGGAAATTCCTGTTTCGTCTACTGTTTTACGCAGATTGTTAAAGATTTTCATTGCTAAAGGACCGGCTACACCTGCAACCGGTTCATCGAGTAGGAGTAGTTTTGGCGAGCCCATGCGAGACCTGCCGATATCGACTAATTTCGACTGCCCCCCTGATAATTCGCTTGCTAAATTTTCAGCCATATGGGGAACTTCTAACTCTTCTAAAATATCATATGCCTCTTGTAATCTTTCTTTCTCTGCTTGGCGCGACTTGGGGAATAATAATGACTTTATTTTACTAGGAGAGAATTGATTTCTTGGAGGGACTAATAGATTTTCAATAACAGTCATTTCTCTCCAAAGACGTGTGTGCTGGAAAGTTCTTGTCATACCTAAACTATGTATTTGGTCAGGTCTCATCTTTGATACATCTTTTCCATAAATCTCTACTTTCCCAGTTGTCTGATCTAACAACCCGCTAATACAATTAAAGGTAGTAGATTTACCACAACCGTTAGGGCCAATTAGCCCCACAAATTCTCCTTCAAATATCTCGAATGATACATCTTTTACAGCCACAAGACCACCGAACTCCTTACGAAGATTCTCTACTCTAAGTACCGGTTCCATTAGCTATCCTCTCCTTCAATTTGTAAGTCTTTAGATTGCCCAATTATTGAATTCTTATTTGGCCTGAATGGCACCTCAGGAATTAGTCCCTTTGGATTTAATTTGAGTGAGAATAACATTAAACATCCGATAAGTAATACCTTGACATAAGCCATATCTGCCTGAATTGCTCCTCCTGTAAATGATTCATCAATAGATCTCTCGCCCATCATTACCAATGTGAATAAGAAGAGGAATATTCCTGAAATTCCAATATCTATTGTCGCTCTATGTTTCAATAATAAGCCAATTATTAATATTAGAACAAATATTTTCGTGGCATCCCACTGATTAGTTACAAGCCATTGGAATAGTCTATCTATACTATCTGCAGTAGAATATAGAGGTAAGTCAGGAGATCCTTGCGCGGCTACAAGTACATTGAATACGAACTCCATAAGTACTATGATGAAAGCCCCTATTATCATACCCTTATTATTTGCTTTACCGCCTATAATAAAGGCTGCCCAAACAAGGAATGTAGAACGTGCAGGTGCCATTATCGAAGGTTCGAATCCTGTTAGTTTCCACGCCCATAGAACTCCTGCTAGGCCCGCTATACCTGCCCCTAAAGCAAGACTTGCTGCCTTGTGAGAAAGAACATCGTGTCCATGATGTTGAGCCACGTCTTCATCCTCTCTAATTGCTTTCAGAATTCTGCCCCATGGAGATGAAAGTATGGTTTCTAAAAGCCACCATACTAAAACGACTGATAACATTCCGATTAGAGCTAACAAAAACATGTAAGGCGCCGGCTCTACAACCCCATTTACATCTGTCAGATTTAATAACTCGCCAACCTTGTTTGCTGGACCTAATAATAATTCATCATTTCTACACGCGTCAGCGCTAATATAATCTGAATCTGGCCCAATTGAAACTCCAGATCCACAAAACCACCATTGTTTCAGAGGTAGTGTATACTTAGAAATACCAATTGCAGAACCAATTGATCCAACCCTTAGTAATGGCTCTCCTGCCAATAAAACTCTAACTATCTCTCCTAAAGAAATCGTAACTATAGCAAAATAATCCATTCTCAGACGAGCAGTTGGATATGCTAGAGCCCACCCGAAGGCTGCAGCAAGTAATACTGCAACTATTGTTGCCGGTATTACCGGCCATGCATAACCATGTACTTCAGTAGGTGCAGTTAAAATTCCGACGGTAATAGCTCCTATTCCAACAAAGAAAATTACTCCAAAATTGACCATGCCGGTAACTCCAGTATGTAAATTCAATGAGAAAGACATTAAGATAAATATAGAAAGAGTCAGTAGAACATTAGATACTTGTAATGTTTTACTGAAATTCATATTATCAGAATCAGATATTGGAAGCCATATTAGGAATAAAATGAGTATTATTAACATAATTGCAAACATAATATTAGATCCGAGGATACTTTCTCTTCCATATTTCGTACTGTTAGAAAAAGTTGGAAATTTTTCCTTCAAATTATTTTTATTCTTAGAATAATTGTCATTAACAAAAGATTTCACAGGTTGAATTAAAGAAGCAACGATTAATGTTAATCTGAGATATTGCTTTTTTACTAAAATTATGATATTGTTAAGATGTTTTTTAATCGGAAAGTAAGAAAATTGGAAAATAGATTTTGTGTCCTTTTTACTTTTCTTCAAAATACTCTTGCCAGATAAATATTCTTGACATTGGAATAATGCCAACGCATAAATGAGGATTGGTAAAAGAGGCCATAATAGATTATCAATAGATGTCAATAAATCGACAAACCATATCTCATTTTGCATTAAATCAAACCAAGAGACATCAAGATCCGATACGGAATCTGCAAAATATGGAGAGTCTTCAGGTTGTAATATTCCGTCAGAACCTGCTATTAATCCATAATTAGTATCAACATCAAGGTTTGAAATACAGGACTCTGAGCAAGTCCCATCAGAGAATGAATTTCTTTTAACGAATAGAAGAAGTCTATGAATTGAATAAGTGCCTATACTGAAAAATGCTAAGCTTTGAGCCTTGTCGGATCTATTATTCCACCAATTATGAATTCCTAATAAGGCAGTTAATGGGAATATTGAGAGTAACAATGTTATTATTTTTGAAGGTTTATCTGATTCACCGGATAGGCGTTTTTCTTCCTCTCTTGACCTTTTGCTTCTTAGCCTATCAACTTTCCATTTTTCATAAGCATCACCGATACCTTCAGGCATAATCATCAATACTGCAACGAGGAAAATATAGGGCATTACTCCATCCATGGCAGTATAATTAGAACGTCCTAATGGACTGCCTATTCCAATTAGAATAGGTGATGAAAGGGCACGTACAAAACCTACAATTAGAGATGCGACAATAGCGCCAGGTATTGAACCAATAGTGCCTAAAACGATTACAGCAAAGGATGGTAAAAGAAGTGTGAATGCTGTTTCGGGATTATATCTTAAAGTTATAGCGAAAATCGCCCCACCTAAACCAGATATTCCTGCTGATAAAAATGCGCTAGTTAATTGAATCTGTTCAACATTTATTCCGCTACTGGCAGCAAGTTCTGGATTATCTGCAACTGCACGCATTTTTCTTCCAAGGCGTGTTTTTGTAAGTAAAAGAAGTAATATTGCAACCGATGAAAAAATAACAACGGGGACTATGCCTTTGTAATAAGCATAATTTGTTGTTGCCTGAGTTATACAATCAATATTAGTATCATACAGTTCAAAAAATGGTCTTGAATCTTCACTTACTATTCTAGATAAGATAGGTTCGCCAGTTAATTCATCTACTCCAGTTTGTTCACAATTATAGTGATTGTAAGTCTGACCTGCATCCCATCGATTGTCCCCATCTAAATCAATAAAGGACTCTGGCAAGCCATTATTACCTGTATCATATATTCCATTCCCATTAGCATCCCAAAATGGTTCAGCAGGAATTAAATCTCTTTCACCAAGATTAAACCGGAATTTTGTAGTTGGTAGTTCCCAGCGCATAGTTGGCATTCTCCAATCTGAATCTGGTTCGAACATATTCCTAGATGAGCCGAAACGTAAGTAGGTTAAGGCTCGAAGTATCAATGCGACCCCTAAGGATGCAATCATCATTACTTGAGGCGATGCATTTTCTTCACGAAAACCACGATAAACAAGGCGGTCGATTATTATCCCAGCAATTCCAGTAAGGATAAAGGCCCCCAATAGAGTCCAAGATAAAACTGACCAAGTTAGAACTCCATCACGAGGAGCGTCATACATAGGAACAAAATAATCACTCCAAACTAATATCATAGCTAGATACATTCCAATCATGAAGAATTCTGATTGAGCAAAATTTCCGTATCTCTGAACTTTATATGTTAAAGTAAGGCCTATCGCTATAGCAAGATATGTAGAAGCCCAGGTTAAGGTCCCTGTCGAAATCGATATCAGATCTAACGTAATAGTTGCACGTGTTTCTAATCCTTGGAGCAATGCCTCCAAAGTAACAAAAACTACCATAACTAGGAATATTGGTGAAAGAAAAATTAAGATGGTTCTTAGATTACTTTTTGGAATATCGTCAAAGAACATTTTTACAACGATAAAACCTGCTGTAATTGATTCTAAAATTTGCATCAACCAGATTAAATCTGTTGGTAATTTATCTAGTAATAATATATCTATTAAATTCAAAAAACCTTTTCCAAAAGTTAAACCAAGTATTAACGAATCTAGGAATAATATAGAGGTTATGAGTAGTCTCTTCTGGGTAGTAGTAAATGAATCAGAGAATTGATTGTAGTTTTCACGTATCTGTTGGAGCATTTTACCTACACACACATAAAAATTGAAAATTATTTTTAAAAAAAAGGGCAGTGTGGCGGATTTTCCGCCACACTGCTTTACGTATCTCGTTAATCTATTAGATTATTCAAGACATTCCGTTTGCTGGGTCCCAGCTGCGGTTGCAGTCAAAGGAAACACCATCAGCATCTTCAGTGAAATCACCAACACAGTATCCTGCGCCAGGTACGTCACCGTTTGCCATGAATGAAATGTCTCCACTTGCTCCAGCTAGACCTTGTCCTGTAGCCATCATTACTTGGCTCAGTGTTGCACCAGGGGATGCCATCTGTGCGAATGCAGCTAATGCCACAAGTACAACTCCATCGAATGCTTCAGCAGTATAGATACCACCAGCGCAATCAGCAGATTGTGCACAAAGTCCAGCAAATACTGCACCGACTACACCAGTTGATGCTGCTGCAGGTTTAGTAGCAATTACTCCATCAACACTAGATGTTGCCTCTGCTCCAAGACCTTCTTCAGCAATTCCGTCTCCACCATATACTTGGCCAGACCAACCTTGTGAGTTCATCTCATCAATGATCATTCCACCATCTGCTGCATATGAAACCAAAACAGCAGAAGTACATCCATTGTCTACCATTGATTGAACAGCAGCAGAGAAATCTGTCATTGTTTCTTCATATCCAATAGTTGTACAAAGTGTGTGACCAGCAGCTTCGAAATCTGCTGTGAAAGCATCAGCCAGACCAGATCCATATGCGTTAGTCATATGTACTAATCCAACTGTTCCGTCAGCAGGCGCGTCTGCTTGAACTACTGCACTAAGTGCTTGACCTTGTAGTGCATCGCTTGGAACTACACGGAAGAAGTCAGGGTAAGCAGTAGCATCTGACAATGCAGGGCTAGTACTTGCATAGGAAACTTGTGGGATTCCAGCTGCAGATAATACTGCGTTTGCAGCCATTGAAGCACCAGAGCAAGCTGCTCCAACTACTCCAACTACTCCAGCATCAACTAATGCTTGAGCAGCAGTTGCACCCATGTCTCCTGAACATCCTGAGTCAGCGTAAACAATTTCGAATTGAACCATACTGTTCCATCCAATTGTGTTAGCAATTCCAAGTGCGATTTGAGATGCTGCTACGAAACCTGCTGCATAAGTTGCAATAGGTCCTGTTGCATCATTTAGGAAACCAATCTTTACAGTAGCGCCCATGAATGGTGCTGCTTCTAGTCCTCCAGCTGCAGTCCACATCATATTACAGTTGTAGTAATCACCATATGTAGGTACGTGATTGAATGTACAAACATCGTATCCACTTCCTCCAACGTCACCATTGTCAAGGAAAGTTAGTGTACCACTCTCTCCAGCGTAATCAGTACCAACCATGTTAAGGTGTGAAGCCATATTTGCTCCATCTTCCATCATAGCTGCCATACCGATCATCATTACTGCGTCATATGCTTCTAGTGTATAGATACCAGAACCACAGACTGCATCAGCTGCACACATAGTTCCGAATGAACCTGAGCCGCCAGATGCTGCTCGAGGGTATGTCACTTGTACGCCATTTGCTGCTGCTGTATTTGTGTAATCATTTAGAGCGGATTCGCCAGCGATTCCATCGGCACCGAATGTTGGGATTGTTGCACCCATTACAGCCATGGTCTCAATGATCATTGCACCATCTGCTGAGTAAGATGCTAGGACTGCTGAGTCACAACCTGCATCCACAACTGCTTGTACAGCACCTGAGAAATCTGTGGATGTTTCTTCATATCCTGATTTCAGGCATAGAGAATTACCCATTGCAGTCCAGTATGACTCGAAAGAATCAGCAAGACCTGCTCCGTATGCGTTAGTCATATGGATTAATGCAGGTGATGTTACTCCACTTGCTGCAACCATATCAGCCATAGCGTCGCCTTGAATTGCGTCACTAGGTACTATACGGAAGAAATCTGGGTGAGCTACTGAATCGGACAATGCTGGGCTAGTACTTGCGTAGGAAACCATAGGGATTCCTGCTGCTGAAAGTACTGCGTTAGCACCCATAGATGCACCAGAGCATGCTGCTCCAGCTACTGCTACTACTCCTGAATCTACTAATGTTTGAGCTGCTGTACCTGCTGCTGTTCCATCACATGCGGAATCTGCTTCTACAATCTCGAAGGAGTATCCATCATTTGTAGAAAGCATGTCGCCCGCTG
>CAXFIU010000030.1:0-16551 GCA_964003245.1 uncultured Candidatus Poseidoniales archaeon | reverse complement strand
CCCGACCATTCTCCATCAGATCTTTTCAATTGATTAATTGCATTGACTCCTTCCGGCCCTGAGACCCCTAATCTTTCTTGAGGTGAATGTTTCAAAGGTGCAGTACAACTAATCCAGATATCTCCCTCCAAATGTTCTATATTATTGAGAAACTCATCAATTGAATCCGCCTCAATAAATACACATTGTGAGCCAGATAATCCTACATATTCACCTACAATTTTGAATAGCCTAGGGGTTAACGAATGTGCGATGGGAAATCCAGCAATCCCCCAATAGGCGGGTGTCTTCACATGGCCTCCTACGAATTGTTAGCAATGAAGGTTTCAAGTGAGTAGTTCGCCCGGAAAGGTTGATGGACAGTGATTTGGATATCGCCCGTAGGGCAGAACCTAGACCTATAGAAGAGATTGCTTCGAAGCTCGGACTTTCTAGTAGTGACTTGATTATGCAAGGGCCAACTGTAGCGAAAATACAGTGGGAAACAATGAAATCAAAGTCATCCAGTAAGCAAGGTTTCTTGATTCTTGTAACCTCAGTAAACCCTACTCCTTTCGGTGAAGGTAAGACTGTTACAACAATTGGACTTAATCAGGGTCTCAATAGAAAAGGGTACAATGCATGCTGTGTAATTAGAGAACCATCAATGGGTCCTGTTTTCGGAATAAAAGGTGGTGCTGCAGGAGGCGGTTTTTCCCAGGTAATTCCTATGGAACAAATAAATCTACATTTCACTGGGGACTTACATGCCGTAACATCTGCTCATAATTTATGTTCTGCTATTCTCGACAACCATCTTCATCGAGATAACCAGTTAGATATTGATACAAATCGTATATTTTGGCCTCGAGTAATTGATATGAATGACCGTTCTTTAAGAGAAGTCACAATTGGTCTTGGGGGTAAATCAAATGGTTTAGTTCGAAGTGATAGATTTGATATTACTGCTGCTAGTGAAGTTATGGCTATCTTATCACTCTCTAGAGACTATGAGGATTTACGTGCTAGATTAGGTCGAATCATCATTGCAGAGTCTAATAGTGGCCAACCGGTTACTGCAGATGACATAGGTGCTGCCGGTTCTATGGCTCTACTTCTAAGAGACGCATTACTTCCAAATCTTGTACAAACATTAGAAGGCGATCCTGCATTTGTTCATTGTGGGCCGTTCGCAAACATTGCACATGGAAACTCTTCAATAATTGCAGACTCACTAGCTCTTTCATGTTCAGATTATGTGGTTACGGAAGCAGGTTTTGGAGCAGATATGGGTGCAGAAAAAGCTCTTCACATCAAATCTCTAGCCTCTGGAAAAACTCCTGATTGTGTCGTTATTAATGTTACAGTTAGAAGTATGAAGTTACATGGAGGAGGATTTTCAACAGGAGGAGGAAAAAGGCCTCCAAAAGAAGAATTAGAATCTGAAAATGTAGATGCTACAAGAAAAGGAGCAGGTAGTAATCTAAGAAGACATGTTAGAAATATTTCAATGACTGGATTACCAGTAATTGTTTCAATAAATAAATTTTCTACAGATACAGATGCGGAAATACAAGCAATTAGTGATGAAGCCAAATTAGCCGGTGCAAAAGATGTTGTAATTTTTGAAGGACATGCAGGTGGAGGTTTAGGCGCTGGTGAATTAGCAGATGCAGTAGTTAATGCTTGTAAAAGACATGATGAATCTGGAAGGAAATATTCACCTATTATTAATCCAGGAATGTCAGTTAAAGAAACTATCTTGAAAATTGCAACAAATGTATATGGAGCTCATAATGTGGATTTCAGTCCTCAGGCCTTGGCATCTTTTGAAACTTTGAAAAATTGGAATTTAGATAAACTTCCGGTTTGTATGGCTAAAACTCAGTATTCATTTAGTCATGAGGCATCAGAACTTGGAGCCCCAACTGGATTTACCTTACCTATTAGAGAGATTAGAATCAATGCAGGTGCAGGATTTTTGGTTGCGATATGTGGTTCTATGATGACTATGCCTGGATTACCAAAAAGGCCAGCCGCAATGGACATGGACATGGATGAAGATGGTAACTTAATGGGAGTTTTCGGTTGAGGTTGTGGTTGTGCGACAGATTAAGACACTTGAAGAAGGATTCCGCTTAAGGATTGAATCTGAAGATGATCTTTGGGCACTATCGCAGTTATGTCGCCCCAACTCGATTCTTGGAATGCTATCTCATAGGAGAGATTCTACTACTGGAACCCAGGAAGATGGTAGGGCGAAGAGTGCTGAAAGAAAACCTATGTGGATAGTTTTGAACATAGAAAAAACAGAATTTCAGCCATTCACTGACAATTTAAGGGCACATGGTATAATCAAGGATGCTAATTTTGACATAGGTAGTCACCATACTCACATTATATCTCCTGGCGATGAAGTTGAGTTGGAATTCCCTGGAGGATTTATCAAATCAGACTTATCGCTGCTTAAAGAAACCATATCATCTGGTTCAAGGGCAAAATCTGCATTGATAGTTGTTGAAAATGATGAGATTATTCTGTTTGAAGTGACCTCCCATGGTATTAGAGATGTTTCGCAATTTAGTATGCGTGGTGGCGGTAAAAGAATCAATGATTCCTCGGGTGTAAGGAGAGACTTTTTTGAAAAAGTTGCCAAAGAAACAATCTTGGTATTCTCCGATGATATGCCAATGGTAATATGCGGGCCAGGTCTTGCAAGAGAGCAATTTGAATCCGTACTTAAGTCAAATGGCTCTAAAAATCAGATACTAAATGCAGCCACTTCTATCGGAGGTAGGTCTGCTGCTAACGAGGTATTAGCAGACGGTTTAGCAGATGCTGTTTTAGGGGAACATGCTCTTGTTTCTCAAATTAAAGCAATAGAGGAGGGTCTGAAAAGAATCTCTACTAATGGAGCCGTAGCTTTTGGAATGAATTTTATTTCTGAGGCTGCGGATTCAGGAGCTATTGAGACACTGGCTATAGATGCAAATCTGATACGAAGTCCGGATATAGAAGTTAGGGAAAATTGGGAATCGATATTACAAACTACAGAACTATCAAAGGGCATTATTATTCAAGTATCTCAAGAACATGACTCAGCACAGCAATTATTGGGCCTTGGAGGTGCTATAGCTTTGTTAAGATGGAAGATGGATTGAAGAAAATGTCTATTTCAGAAATCAAGATTGTCGCTTTCGGTAATCCAAATAGGAATGATAATGCTTTTACTATTTTTTCTTATTCAGATTCTATTGGTGCCCAAACAAGATTTATCACTTGTAATGATAATGAATTATTTTCCACTTTTAATCATGGAAAGATAGATTGGAGAGAGTCAACAAATGGTATTCATTGGTTAGTCAACTCTGCAGAGACGATCCTATTGGGTGATTCTCCAAAGTCAGCAGTGGGTGCAGGGATGACATTTGGAGAACTTGAAGGTGCAAAGATGGTAATGATTGTTGATGTGCCTAAGAATTCAGAGGATATTTCTAAATCATGGGGATTTGTGATAAGTAGAATTAGACAAATTCATGTATTATTCTTTACACCGAGAGCTCTAGATGCAATATCTAAATTAGAACAAATTCCCGTTGCAGATATTCTCAAAGAAATTCGTAATAGAGGTCTCGTGCCTCATGTATGTACCTATCTTAGTGATGAGAAAAAGGCAATGGTTGAACATTCTATGGGTTCGGTGAGTGTTATCACTGAACATTCTCTTCAGCCTTTAGAATGGTTGGCCAGATATATTTGTAGTCTACCGCTTTCAGGAACTGGAAATTCAGGCGTTAAAGATGCCTGTTTAGGCGATTTTGAATAAAAAATATTTTTTAAATTAGAACTTTAACTGGGACTTATAGCAACAATGCCTTTTGAAGGGTCACCCGTTCGGCCAACCCTCGGGGGATGCAAGTATGCCACTACGATTAGGTCCAGCAGGTGTCCCTTTGTCTTGTAAAGGGCGTACGATAGTAGAGGGTATGGACGATATTACTGTGCTTGGTTTAGATGCTATGGAGATACAAACCGTTCGCACAGTTCAACCCAAACATTTCGATCAATACTGGCAAGCAGGAATACTTTCTTGGGATTCAGATATTGAAATGAATATGCATGGTCCTTATTATGCCGAACTTTTAGGAAATCGCAGAGAACGAAATCGTAGTTTGTTAAAAATGGAATCCAGTATGCAAGCTGGAAAGATTCTCAATGCACGTCATTTGACCTATCATGTAGGTCCTTATGGAGAGTATGAGCCAGGTAGTTCTGCAAATGAACAAGTCGCAAATGTATTTTCAGGAGTTGTTGACAGAGTCCGTTCAATTTGGGGAGATGCTCAAGAAGAACTAGACTATGCTGCCTTCCCTTGGATTCATGAATCTGAACCTTCTTTAGTTGGAATTGAAACATCGGGGCGTCAAGAGTTATGGGGTACAATTGAGGAAGTACTAGAAGTTTGCAACCATGTCGATGGAACAGTTCCTGTAATTAATATGGCTCACATTCATGCTAGGGGTCATGGTAAGATGAAAACTAGTGAAGATTACGCTGAATTATTTGACCTTGTTAGAGAAAGTTATGGTGGAAAGAAGTTCTATTGTCACTTTGCAGGTGTAGAACATAGAATGGGTAATGCTCTACATTATACTCAGATAAAGAAATCTGATTTGAAATTTGAGCCATTTGCCGAATATTTAGCAGAGGAAGGAGATTGGCTGGATATTACAATTATTTCCGATTCTCCATTATTGGAACACGATGCAATGTACATGTTACAACATTATGATAAGGCTCGACAAAGATTATTGGAGATCCGTGCTCGTGATGAACGTCAATTGAAATTAGCGAGAGAAGCCGGTATGTCTTCAGATGAACTTGCAGAACTTGAGAAAAAGGCAGCAGAGGAAAGACAGAAGTCTGAGGGAGAAAAATCAGAAGAGACTGAAAAACCTGCTCCCAAAAAGGCACCAGCTAAGAAAAATACTGAATCCAGTTCGATGATGTCTTTTGATGATAATGAAGACGATGATGATTTATTCTAAGAATCATTCAATATGACTTCTAACTATTACCGATGCAGGCATATTTGGTGGATCGCTAAAACCAAAGTTAGCCTTCGGGTAGAATCTTGTATATTTCCCCAAGTTTTTACCTGAGAGCTCAGCCTTAGCATTTTTCAATCTAGAAATTTTTTCAACTACATACCACTCTTTTCTACCATTCTTTGTTTTTCCATGAGTTTTTGTCCTAAATATCAACCATCCAAAAAAATACTCAATTGTTGATACAAACCACAGAGGCCTCTTTTTCACTAGAAATGATATTTCTTTTCCCCATTCAAACTGGCATTTGATATCTTTGCTGCTAAAGATAATTTCTTTATGTTTATTTTCAATTTTTATTTCTTCAATTCTAACTTCATCAAAATCATATAGTGAATCAATATATTTTCCGATTTCATTATTTGGCGCAATTAGAATTTTTTTACCATCAGGCCTAGCCCACATAATATCTGCAAAACTTCCAAATGGAGACTTTTCCCACATACCAATAACAATTCTATCCCCTGAGTCAAAACCGCATGAAGTGATACGGCCCTCAAAGATATCCATAGTGTATCGATAGAACAATACTTAATGAATTACTGTATTAACACTAGACGTCATTTTGATATTTTGCTGGTGGGACTGGCCGGACTTGAACCGGCGGCCTCCGCATCTTCAGTGCGGCGCTCTCCCAGCTGAGCTACAGTCCCATTAGCATGCACGCCACTACACTATCCTCTTCAATTGTTCTGAGAACTCAATTAGCACCTAATAGCACTTTTAATTGCATTTCATGTAATGATGCATTTCCTTTTTCAGCCATATTTAGTAGTGAATCAAGTTGCTTCCTAGTATATGTTGACTCTTCTCCTGTACCTTGTACTTCTACAAATTCTCCATTACTTGTCATTATTACATTCATGTCGACATCTGCATTACTGTCTAAGATATAATCTAAGTCTAGGTAAATGTCATCTCCAATAAGTCCAACACTTACAGCAGCAACATTATTTGTAATAACTTTATTTTCATGATTATTTTTTTCTTCATCACTTAAGTCTGGTTTTTGCCATCCGTTCTTCAAATCTTCTCTGCTAGGTCTCAAATCAATTGGAAGGCATTCTCCATCATTGATTAATCTACGAACTGCTAACCTCATAGCAATACAGGCTGCTGTGATTGAAGCACATCTTGTACCTCCGTCAGCATTCAGGACATCACAATCAACTGTAAGAGCAATAGGTCCTAATTGCTCTAAATCTATAGCTCCTCTCAAAGAGCGAGCCACTAATCTTTCAATTTCTTGGGTTCTCCCCTTAGCTCCATTTCTTTCTCTTCTGAAACGACTATCGGTTGATCCAGGTAAAAGTGAGTATTCGGCATGCACCCATCCTCTCTGTGAGTCCCTCGGAAACCATCTTGGCAGACCATCTGCTTTAGTTACACAAGCAAGAATTACAGTTTCTCCTTGGCGATATAATACTGATGCTAAAGCATTAGGTGTGAAGTCTAAAGTAACTTCAATTTCTCTTAATTTATTCTTTTCTCTATTGACTTCAAAGTCGCCACTCTTCATCTTACTCATGGTGGTCCGGCTAAACACCCTTTGATGAATCATTCTCTTCTAGCATGGGGTGGTCTGAATGAATCGACAACTTCCGAGTGTGTGGTTATGTAGGGTCCACCAATCAAATCTACACAGTATGGGATAGCTGCGAATACCTCATCTAATATTTCTTTAATCGATCGAGGAGAGCCTGGTAGATTTATGATTAGAGTCTCTCCTCTAATTCCTGCAGTTTGTCTAGAGAGTATCGCAGTAGGGACGTATTTCAGAGAGATTGAACGCATTTGTTCTCCGAATCCTGGCAATATCTTTTCACAAACAGATAGGGTGGCTTCTGGAGTTACATCTCTAATTGCGGGCCCCGTACCTCCTGTTGTCAATATGACAGAACAGTTCTCAATCTCAACCAAGTTGATTAAAGCCTCTTCTATGAGTGATTTTTCGTCATAAACTAATTTTCTAACAATCTCCCAAGGAGATGATAATGCATTCTTTAGAAAATCTTCAATGGCGGGGCCACTGAGGTCTTCATATTCTCCCGAACTTGCTCTATCTGATGCGGTTAAAATTCCAAATCGGCATAGTTCCCCGGTCTCCATTGTATGTTCATAAAGGGCATTTAATCAAAACGCCATCGGTCTGAATCTTTGACAAATGAATGAACATGTTCAAGAACCTCCATGCTAGCAAAGCCTTCCCGGAGGTTTGTAAGTGTTGAGTCTACCCAAAAATACACGCCGATGCATAACTTCTTTTTTTCATCAAGATATTTCGTTGATGAATTTTGTATCGGTAGTTAAAATAGTCTCACCATTTTAATCTTGAGTGAGGTAGTAATATGACTGATAAGGAAAAATATGCTGTTCAGATAGCTTTAGTGAAAGAGGAATGTAAAGACGTAGACGAAGATGAAGTGGCTAAAGAATTTGAAAAATATGAGAATGAATTTTTGATCCCTCCTAACGATGCAGTAAGGTCCGTAATTCTTAAATTTCAAAAGGCTAGTGGCAAAGATATCGAATCTTTTCCCGGAACTACTCCTCGCGTAGAAAAGAAAGTCAACAGATTCAGTGAACTAGGTTCAGAAGATAAGAATGTTACATTGGAGGTAGCAGTTGTAACCTATGTTCCAAGAGTGCAGACAGTAAGAGGCGAAGAAAAACAAATCGCATTCGGATGGATTGAAGATAATCCTTGGGAATCAACTGATAAAAGAGAAAGATGGGATTTCAAAGATTGGGGTGGGCACTCTGATAATCTAAGGCCAAACTCAATAGTTAGGCTGGAAGGAGTTTCAGTAAATGAATGGAATGATAAGCGCTCAATAAACATTAACAGAGGTAGTAGAGTTACAATACTTCGTGAGGGCGGCCCCGCAGTTCCAGTGCTTAGTGATGAACCTATTTCGATAGAAAAAGCATCAGAGAATGAAGGTTATGTTAACCTACTAGCACGAATAATTTCTCTTAAACCAGATGTAATTACGAAAAGAGATGGTAGTGGCACGATAGATATTTTCAGAGGTACCTTGGCTGATTCTTCAGGGAAAATAAGTTTCTTATCTTGGGTGCCAATAGAAAATGAAGTTGGCGATTTAGTAAAAATTGAGGGTGCAATGATAAGGAAATTTAGGGAGACTCCTGAAGTTAATGTAAATGATAGAACAAAAATTGAGAAGTTTCATGATAGCAACTTCGCAAGTATTGAAGATTTATCAAAAGCAACAACTTCCCGAATCTCTGAATTAAGAAATGGAATGAAAGAGGTAATCATCACTGTTCAGGTTGAGTCTTGGCAATCCAGAACATTCACAAATTCTGATGGGGAAGAAAAAATAGTCAGAAGTGGAGATGTAATGGACCCATCAGGCCGTTGTAGACTCACTGCTTGGTGCGAAGTCGATCCCAAACCTGGAGATTTTCTACATTTAAACGGCGCTAGAGTCCAATTTTGGCAAGGTTCTCCTGATTTAGTGGTGGATGAATTAGAACAAATCCATAATTTAACTGAAGCACCATGGGATTCAATAAATCCTGAAAATCATTGGGTCGAAATTAGTTTATCTGATTTAGTAAATGGTGGGTCAAGGAGAGGTCTGAAAACCACTGGTACAGTCGTTGCAGTCAAAAATGATTCAGGAATAATAGAACGCTGTCCAGAATGTAATCGAATTCTAAGAGATGGTGCCTGTCAAGATCATGGCCCACAACACGGTGTAGAAGATTTAAGATTAAAATTTGTCATAGATGATGGAATTAATAATGCTTCGTTAATTGTTGGTAAAGAACCCTCGGAAGCGTTTCTTAGTATGACGCAAGAGATGGTTAAGGAGCATATATCGCAAAAAGGAAAGGAGGATTTTATAGCCCATATAAGGAATAAGATTTTAGCTCGTAAAGTGGTAATAAACGGACGTTCTCTAGTTGATAATCAAGGCGCTATGATTCTTGCCGAGAGCATAGATTTGGATAGTGTAAGAAATGAAGATGCCGCTAATTTAGTTATTGAACAATGGGGGGTGCTACTATGATGAATCAATCTCGATTTAGCCGTCAAAGTGCAATCAGAATCTTTGCACAAGAATACTCAGATGCAAATTTACCGTTAGAGGGAGTTGGGGAATATGCTCCTAGTTTTATTATTACAAAATTAGGAGCTAAAGTCAATAGAGCACTTTTTGGAGGAGTTATTGATAGATTTGAAAGAAGAGAAGGAGATAATGGGCCAACATATTCTGGCCATCTAAGAGATGCTACCGGAGGAGTACACCGATTTCAGATAGCTCCATTCCAGCCTGAACTTCATGCTGATGCTGAGGAACTGCTTGCTAGATTTGAGTCAGGTGATAGATTCTTAATGATGATGATTGGACGTGCACGATGGTTCGAAAGCGATGATGGAGGAATCTTCACATCTTTCCGTGCAGAAGAATTCACTACAGTTGAAAGAAGTGTCTATGTGAATTGGTTGGTAGAAACATCGGCAGCAACTCTTAGAAGACTTGAAGCATATAATTCATCTTTAGAATCTGAGAATAATAGTGATTCATTGAAATCTGCTGGAGTCCCAGAGGATCTAATCGAAGGTATGATGCTATCTAAAAATCATTACAGTAATTTTGATCCAGAGAATTACAAAGTAGGTGTTCTCCAAAGCCTGTCTATGGCACTCAGCTCAAATTCAGAAATTGAAAATATGATTACATCTGTGGAAGAATCAATAGCTCCAAAAAGTACGGAACAAGAATCTCAAATTGTCAATGAAACTGTAGATGAAGAAAAATCTCCAGGCGATGTCGATGAAGTAATTCTTGATTCGATAAGAAATTCATCAGATCCAAATGGTGCGCCGTATGATTCTATTGTTCTTGCTTGTGTTCAGGCAGGATTTTCTAGAGAATTATCAGAAGATGCGATAGAAGATTTAAGAGACATCAAGTGTGAAATTATTGAACCAAGATTCGGATTCTTCCAAATTTTGGATTAATTATTTTTCTCTTCTGACAATATGTCTTCAACTGCTGAAAGTTTATTTCTGATTCTATCTATATGCCCTGTTTTATTAACTTCAGAATCAGTAACTCCTCCTAAATCAGCTCCTTTAATTTCTGCAATATTTGTAGCAACTTCAGACAATCTTTGCTTCACCCTTTCGTCTTCCAAAGGCCATCCTCTTCTAATGGCTAATCTAATCAATAGATCGTTTTCATTTTCCCCCCATACTCCATCACGATTCCTGATTATTGTACTAATCATTCTGTCTAAATCTTCTACTCTTGCTTGGATTGTAAGTATATCGCCTTGTATGCCAAATTCAGCATCTTCAAATCCTATCATCAAAGAATCATGGGCATCTTCTAGTGCTGCATTTGACACTTCATCGACAATTTCTAAAACTGAGGTTTCATTCCTATGATTTAATTTAACTAACTCCTCTTCATTCTTATCTCTTGCATTATTCTCATTTTTTGAAACTATTACCATTCCATTTCTTCTAAGGCTTCTTTTTATTCTCCCCCAACCTTTTGATTGACTTGTTAATACACCTGCAACTCTCCCCATCAGTACTGTTCTATTGCCGGTTAAAGGTAATTCTAGATATTGACATAGTTCATGCAATTTTTCTCTGTCGATCTCTGCAAGTCTTTCTATTGTCATCCTTCTAGAATCAAAATTAAGATGTAACCATAATCTCTGTCTTCTTTCTTTATGTGAACCAGATGACTTTATTCCAAAAATTTTCAGTACCTCTCCAATTTCTTTGTGCGGCATTGATTGGATTCCCTCCCAAGACAAGTCTAGGTGTCCTAGAATTTGATGTTGAATTAATCGAGCTCTAAGTACTTCTACTGAACCTGATTTTGCTAATTCTGCTGCTTCTGCTTTCTCTCTCAGAGCCATCAAAGGAGATAGATAGAGGTTATTCAATAGCTCTAAATCGACTTGCAACTATCTCCCCTCACACGCTCGAGAGTTCTAATCTGTCATATTGATTGCGTATAGATTGGATTTTAATCGTTTATTTGGTTACTAATTGATTAAAGCGGATTAATCATTTACGAAATCATTTATTTCCGCTCTTTCAAGAATCTTTGTCCAATCTTTTTCAGTTGCAACCATTGCTATTTGAAATTTTGAATATGGGACTACTCGGTGTAATGAGATAGTTTTCTTGCCATTATTTGATATGTTTTCAAGTCTTAATTCAACCAACACTTCGTTTGTAATTACTTCTCCTTCTAAATCATGAAATGATTGTTCCATAATCAAATCTTTATGTTTTTCTGCTTGTATCATTAAGGTGCTTAATTTTCTGTGACGTACTAAAATCCCTATTGATTCTAATTGCTTTTCATCCATGCCTCCGAGAAAGTAGTCTTGAGTCTTCCAAATTGTATCACCTTCAACTTCTGTAAATAGTCGCGCAATACTTTTTGGAAAATTCTTTCTTCCAATAATCACTACTAGGTCAGAATATGGTTCAGGCAAGTAATGACTATCTCCTAGATTATTTGGATCGGGTAATAATGAATGTCTTCTTCCATTGATATTTACTTCTGAATAAATCACTCTTGGAATAACATAGCCATCAATCTCATCATTCGAACGTAATTCTTCCATCCATGAATATTTTTCCAATTCATCATTAAAATTCACTTTTATGTCATTAATGTCGGTAAACGCCTTTGTGGAGAGAACTCTCAATCCTTTACGAGCTCTTCTTAATTGCCTTCTTACCAATTTAGAATCCGATAGTATAATTGCTGACTTAGGTTGATACTGTATTTTATTCTCTGAAACAAGAATCATATTTGGAGTGCGTGGAGTCCTTGCACCTAGGACTTCACAATTTGCCTTATGCATCTCTAATTGTTTACCATGTAAAATTTCTGCAGGCATAGCCAATAAATCAAGTTCTCCATTTTCCAATTGTTTTAATGTTTCAGAAAGAGAATCATAGCTTTTTACTTCTATTTCATGCTCTGATAATTCTTCGGAATCAAAGATTTTCTCGATATATTTGTCTACCGGACACGATGGTATTGATAGAGTTCCGAATTGTATTCTTGCCATAATCGCGTCCACCTCTAGGGAGGGAGCACGTCACGTGCTCAAACTAACCGGCTAGACACTTGTTGATATAGGCGACCCCTCCCATCTTGTATCGAAGTAACATGGTATCTCTAAGATCTACTCATCGTCAATTGACTAAAATGAGAGATATAGTTGATGAAGCGTTAGAAGATTTCGTACAAGAAAAAATGGCAAGTTCTCAAGCACCTGCTATGAGTTTAGCACGTGAAGTTCTATTGGCGGGAGGTAAGAGATATCGTCCCGTACTTGCACTACTAGCCTTTGAAGCAGCAGGTGGTGAAGAAATATCTGAAGTCATGGATTTGGCATTGTCTGCTGAGATTATTCATACTGCTACACTAGTTCATGATGACATATACGATTCATCCAAAACTCGTAGAGGGAAACCTACACTACATGCATCTCATGGATTGGCACATGGCATAATCGGTGGAGATTATTTGTTTGTACTAGGTTTTGGTTTGGGTGGCAAATATGATGCTCGTATTGTTGAGCGAATGGCAGATACTTGTGCAAATATTGCGTCTGGAGAATTACTTCAACATGAACATATAGGAAATTTAGCCACAACACCTGAGGATTATTATTCGATAATTGATGGAAAAACTGCTGGACCTTTTGCTACAGCATGCTCTTGCGCGGCTATTATCGCAGGTGCATCAGATGAAGTCATTAGTTCTCTAGAAGAATTTGGTTGGGAAGTTGGAAGAGCATTCCAATTAGTTGATGATTTACTTGATTTGACAGGAGATGAGAAAATGGGAAAACCTCGCGGTAGCGATGTCCATGAAGGTAAAATGACGCTTCCCATAATTCATGCTTTGACGATGTTACATGGTGTAGAGAGAGAGCAATTAGCAGATATTCTAAAGAACTTTTCAGATGATAGATGGAACGAATTAGTGTCCTTACTTTCTTTAGCAGGTTCTTTCGAATATTCAGAACAATTAATTGAAAACCATGTTAACAGAGCATTAAGGAAACTGGAATTATTACCAGAAAGTGATGCAAGTAAATTAATGGCAGAAGTAGCAAAAAGATCCCGCTCTAGGAAAAAATAATTTTTATGAGGCACTCTAAGGTGAACATATGAGTGAAAAAATAAATTGGGATGTTATTGTCATTGGAGGTGGTCCTGCTGGATCAACTACTGCTAGATATCTAGCTGAAGGAGGCGCAGATGTCCTAGTTGTAGATCGTCGAGACCCAATTGGTTCCCCTCTACAATGTGGTGAGTTAGTTCCGACTAATGAAGAGATGCGACGCTTATGTCCAAAAGTTCCCGATATTGATGATTTACTGAGAACACCTGAACATGCAATTTCTCGAAGAACATCTGAAATGCACTTGGTCCCTCCTTCTGGAAAACCTCTTTGTTATCAATTTGAAGGATACATGTTAAATCGTGTAGCTCATGATGAAGCTTTAGTTGATTTAGCAAAATCTCGAGGAGCAAAATATCTCGTAGATTCTCGTGTAGATTCTATTGAAGGCAATACAATCAAACTAAGGGATGGAAGAGAATTGAATGCCAAGATAATAGTAGGTGCAGGGGGGCATAACGACCCATTAAGAAGGACTTTCTGGAATGAATCTAGCCTCAAGATACCAGTTAAATTTGTTCTTATGGATGGCGACTTTGGTGATGCCGTAGAATTACATTTTGGTTCAATGGCCCCTGGTGGCTATGCTTGGATGTTCCCTAAAAAGAGTGGTGCAAATATAGGCGTAGGAATCCAGAATAAATTTTCTAAAAATAAGAATATAAATCAACTATCTAATGAATTCATAAGTCGCTATGGGGGAAATGTCACATTTTCAGGAGCAGGTTCTCTTCCAATGTCGGGAACAATCAAAACCTTCGTCAAAGGAAATTATGTTTTAGTTGGTGATTCAGCGGGCATGGTTCTACCTTCTAATGGGGCGGGAATTACTATCGCAATGATTGGCGGTAGAATTGCAGGGCAGGTAATTTCAGAGCATTTGAAAAATGGTATTCCTTTGTCGGAATATGAAAAACGTTGGAATAAGCAGATGGGCAAGGTTATGCGTAATTCAAAAAGAGCCTTTTTCCTAGGTAGTTTCGTACTAAGATTACCAGATTGGATGATAAATACTATGTTCAATAGATTAACTAAATTTATGGTTTGGAGATTTATTACTTGCAGGAATGTATTTGTAATATTCTAGCTCTATTCTAGAGGTTTTTCTGCTTGCCAAATAGTTGCCATTCCTGGGAAAATTAATTTGGCTCTTGAGTTTTCAAAACCGACTTCTTCAAGCATCTTCAAATAATCTTTAGTCGTTCCAAAATGAACATAGGTTTTAGTTAGCCATTTCCAAGGATGCTCATCTTGTTTGCAGATTATTTTTGCATAACTGCCAACCCATATCCTCATCCATAACCACCCTAAATATCCATGAATTCTATTAATTTTTGCGGGATCGACAATTACTATAGATGAACCTGGTTTTAATACTCTTAATACTTCACTTAGACCTTTTTTCTTATCATACCAGTCTCTAAATGAAAATAATGTACATACTGAATCAAATGTATTATCTTCAAAAGGTAATGATTCAGCCTTTCCTTCGACAAATTTAGCTGCAGAGTAACCATTCTTTCTTCTCATTTTATTTACTCTAGGTTCAGCAACACGGAGCATTTCTGGTATCGGATCTAGACAAATTAGTTCCCTTCCTTCCAATTCTTCTGCAAAACTTCCTGGTCCGCAACCCACCTCTAAAATAAGTCCCTCGGAAGGTAATCTTTCTCTGACTTTTCTTCTCCATTTAGAAACTTGTCCTAAAGTTGCAAAACGATTAATCTTATCATAAACCGGTATTGTCGCCTCAAGATTTTTTTGGAGCTCGTTCCAATCATCTTCACCGATAGTCTCGGTATCCATGAACTACCGCAAAAGATACAGGTATTTGGTAGGTGCTGATAATGGTGTCAAGATTATTGCTTGATAGAGTTTAGGACTCACATCGGTTATTATCATATACTAATTTTCGGTCGAGAATAGCATACAGGTGCTGTCCATGGCTAGAGAAGATGTTCTACGTGCAATTAAAGATGCTGAAATAGCGGCAACTGCGACGTTGTCAGATGCTAAGAAAGAGGCGGCGCAAATAGTTTCTCAGGCAAGACAAAACGCATCAGAGATTTTGACCTCTGGAAAGTCAACATCTGAGTCCGAGGCACAAAATCTCATTTCTGAAGCTAGAGCCTCTGCAGGTACAGAAGCAGAAGTAGTTTCTACTGACGGCCAAGCCGCACAGAAAAGCGTTCATGATTCTGGTAAAAAGAATCGAGATAAAGCAGCAAAATTAGTCATTGACTCTTTTAGGAAATAATTTTCGCAGGTGGTCAAGAAATGTCTCAAGTTAAAACGCAGCGCATGGGTCGTTTACTCGCTGCTGGGACTAAAGACAAAATCGATGATTTAATAGATGCTTTAGCAACTCTAAATGCCTTACACATTATTGAATATGATGGCTCTGATGATGGTTTTAAATTGGGAACACCCAAAGAAGAATCTGAAACGGTGGGAATGCGTCTCACAAAATTACGTTCAGCAGCATCTATTGTCGATTTCGATGGACCAAAGGATCCCGTTCAGGCGAACAAAGTTCGTTCAGAATTAGATGGGACTTTATCTGAAGCTGTAGACAATCTTTTAGAAAAAAGTACTCGTTTAGATTCTGTTGAAAACCGTCTTTCTTCTCTAGAAGAAGAGAGGTCTGTCTTAGAGCTACTTTCATCATTAAACTTGGATGTTGAACTACTAACTGGTTATTCTTCTCTCAAAGCATTTGTTGGCACTATTTCTGGTAGCTCTTCCGACATTGAGCTTGGATTAGAAGATGATTGTAATGGTGAGGGATTATTTTTCAAAGATACCATTAATGGAAGCACGGTTATTGCACTTTTTGTTAAATCAGAACAATCAAATGCGGCTCAATCTCTATTAAATCAGGCGGGTTTCCAAGCGATTAATGTTCCAGAAGGAATTACAGGTAACCCTAATGAGTTAATGCTTGATGTAATGCTTCAGATAAGCGAATTATCCGAAGAGAAATCCTCAATTTCTAATGACATTGATTCATGGAGCAATGAGTTCGGTGCATCTTTAGCTTGTGGTTTGGAGTTATTGGAAAGAGAACACGACATTCTTACAGCACCCGTGAAAATAGCAGTCTCCGAACACGCATTCTTTGTAGATGGGTGGATTGAACTTTCACGTTCAGAAGAAGTTCAATTAGCATTGAAAGAATCCTGCTTGTATTCAGAAGTTACACCTTTCAAGATTGAGGCAGGTGGTGGCGGCCATGGACACTCGGACCACCACCATCA
>CAXFIU010000029.1:0-17559 GCA_964003245.1 uncultured Candidatus Poseidoniales archaeon | reverse complement strand
AGGAGTGCTACAAATAGGCATAGCAAACGAAGGAGAAGAGTGCTTTGATTTACCAGAATCTTCACCAGATTTTGGAGAGAATATTGCGGCCTACTATTACTGGATATTTCCAGGACTCATGTTGAACTTCTATCCTTGGGGATTATCTGTGAATATTGTGAATCCTATCTCGGTCGATAAAACGCAGATAATCTATCATGGATTTGTAGGGAATAGGAATTTGCTAGGCAAGGGCGCAGGAGGCGACTTAGACAAAGTAGAATTAGAAGATCAAGATATTGTCGAAGCTACTCAAAGAGGTGTTTCGTCGAAATCTTATGACAGAGGAAGATACTCTCCGACTAAAGAAAAAGGCGTACATTATTTCCATAGAATATTAACCGATTAATGATATGGTGCCGGGAGCGGGACTTGAACCCGCGACCTTCGGATGTCTCAGACACTCAAAGCAGGCTGTTGCGCTCATGACTAGTTTCAACAAAAATCATATTTCCATCAAAAATTACCCTATGAGTCCGACGCGCTACCAACTACGCCACCCCGGCAGTAAGTCGGTCGAGTGACAACAACCATTTGAGTATAACCGTCCACCAAATGAGTTTTTTTGGGAACTTGTTACATCAGTACACTTGATGAGTAGTTCGTCATCGGAAGGACGTGGTCGACGTTGATACAGCCCTACGTGCTAACGCTTACAATGACCGTAAGCGTAGATCTAGTGGCGATAAAAAAGATAGTAAGAACGCGCCGAAAAAGATTGAGGATTTTGATCCTGCCGCGCATGCAGTAAAAGAAGTTGCAGATGCTTATTCAATGTGGCTTGTAATTATTTATGGTACTGCAGTTGCATTAGCAATACGTTACTTATTGATGCCAGAAATGGATGAACCAGGAGCCATATTATATCTTGTTCCATTGTTATTATGTGCTACAATAATACCTCTCCATAAAATTATAATTCCGAGGAAATACAGTGAATTATACACTAATGGAAATTGGTTTAGAGCAGTCTTCTTATTCATTTTCACTTGGTTAGCATTTTCATTCATTGTTTCAAATCCTCCTCTAGCAGATATCGCACCCCCTACTCTTGCTGGTGGAATCGATATTGAACAAACAGAAGGAATTGAAGAAACTTCATGGAAGAATGGCGTATATACAATTAATTTGAATCAAGATACTGTTGAGGTGGTTATGGGTATGGCTGTAAGAGATAATGTAGATGCAGAGTCTGTGAACATTAATGCTGTGATGTATTACAGAGGAGAAATGATAGAAGAATTAGCTAATGGAACTACTATTTCACATACAGAAGAAATGGAGATGTTTGATTCAATTAATAACTGGACCAGAGGAGATAAAGTGAGCCCTCATCAAAGTGATATAGGCCTAGCATGGGATCTAGGAACTTTAGACCCTGGCGAATATACAATTGAAATTACAATGACTGAAGAAGGATCCCCTTGGGTTAATACTACTGAATTAGTTTATACAATTTCAATTGCTCAGACTACGGTTCTTGGTTGATTTGAGAACAAATCATTGCAGTCATAGCGTCTAGCTGTAGAGATTCTCCTCCTCCTTCAACCATTCTAAAATCTGTTTCAGCCATTACTTCAGTAACCTTAAGTTTCTGACTCTCATCAAAAAATGTGACACTTCCTAATTCGCGATGTAATTGATTAACTAAGTCTGTCCCAGCTAATCCAAATCTATCTAATAATTCTCTGAGTCTTCGTCTAGCTGGTTGAAAACCGTCTTGTTGACAGGCTAAGAAATATCCATGTAATTCTTCTGGAGGAGCTGTTGCTGTAGTTTCATAAATCAATTCTCTAGTAACATTACTGTCTAAAGATGCTGCAACTTGCAATGAGGTAATGGCTTTCCTTAAGTCACCTAAAGAAACATGAACAATAGCATCTGCTGCTTCTGGATGAAGTTCAATCTTTTCTTCGCTAGCGACATTTACAATCATGTCTCTAACTTGGTCCTCAGGTAATGGACGGAATCTAAAAACAGCGCATCTAGATTGTATTGGTTCAATGATCTTAGAAGAATAATTACATGACAAAATAAATCTACAAGTTTCCGCATATTGCTCCATAATTCTCCTAAGTGCTCCTTGAGCATCGGGGGTTAATGCGTCGGCCTCATCAAGAAAAATTACTTTGAAGTTGGTACCAGGTACTGGAGCGGTGCGAGCAAAGGATTTTACTTTGGTTCTGATAGATTCTAGTTTCCTCTCATCACTAGCGTTCATTTCCAACATATTCGTTCTGTATCCTTCACCAAATACGTCCCTAGCTAGAGCTATTGCAGCAGTAGTCTTACCAGTTCCGGGAGGTCCAGCAAACAATAAATGCGGGAATGTTCTCTTCTCAGCATATGCTTTGAGTCTTTCAACCACAGCCCGCTGTCCTTTGATGTCACCCACTGTTCGCGGGCGATGACGCTCAACCCAAAGTTCACTCATAGCAAAGTTACATCAAAGGCGGTTGTCCTTGAAGTTTTGTAGAGATGTACTCTAAGAATTAGTATCCTTCATCAGCGTTTGGGAACTGTTTACTACGTACATCTTCGATGTACTGCTTGACAGCCCCATCAATTGTTTCACCTAAATCTGCATATCTCCTTAGGAATCTAGGGCTGAAATCTTTTGTTATTCCTAACATATCATGTAAAACCAAAACTTGCCCGTCACAATCCACTCCAGCACCTATTCCAATAGTTGGAATTGTTAGTTGTTCGCTGACTTTCTTAGCTAGTTCAGCGGGTATCTTTTCGAAAACAATGGAGAAGCATCCCGCTTCCTCTAATGCTTTAGCATCTTCAAGTAATTTTGTAGCCTCATCTTGTTCCTTGGCTCTAACACTGTAAGTTCCAAATTTGTAAATTGACTGAGGAGTTAATCCAAGATGTCCCATCACTGGGATTCCTGCTTGCTGAATTCTTACCACAGATTCTACAATTTCTGAACCGCCCTCTAATTTAACGGCGTGACCACCGGATTCCTTCATAATGCGAATTGCTGAATCAAGAGCGGTTTTAGAATCTCCTTGATAAGTACCAAATGGCATATCAACGACTACCAAGGCTCTATCGACTCCATTAATGACGCATTGAGCATGATAAATCATATGATCCAAAGTAATTGGAACTGTTGTTTCATTCCCAGCCATGACATTGGAAGCAGAATCTCCAACAAGAATTACATCAATTCCCGCTGCATCGACAAGTCTAGCTAATGAATAGTCATATGAGGTTAACATGGTGATTTTCTCACCACTTGCTTTCATTTCTTGCAGTGTATGAGTTGTAACTTTTTTTGCTCGACTAGATATTGCCATACACTCACCTTCGATATGTTCGAGAAACATACAGGCCTTCAATTGAACGCCTTATCAATCACTAATCGAACTCTAATTCTTCCACACCTAACAAGAACTCATCTATTTCCAATATTCCATCTTGATTCTCATCAGCAGCATGGAAATATTCTCTCAGTGCATCTTCTCCTTCTCCAGAGAAACCCAAAGCTTGCATAGCAGCAATAAATTCATGTAAGTTAAGATGATCATTTCTCTCTGTATCTGCTGCATGGAATGCAGCCCAGCGACGACGATGTTCTACCTCGTCAGGATTAGTAAATGTCAAACGGAAAGTTTCCCAAGGAGTAATGATCTGATTCTGATTATGTTTTTTACCATATGATTGATAGATGATTATTCCAATTACAATAGCGGCAGTTCCACCAATTACTGCCTTCGACCCCATGGCATAGATTAGGATTGAGCCCCCTGCAATACCTAGAATTTGAATTAAAGGGAATAATGGGGACTTCCATTCAGGCTCATACCAGTGAGATTTCGCGGATGAACGAAGTACTAATACACAAGAATTGATAACAATAAAAATCATGATATTGAATCCTGAAGCAAACTCTGCTACATCATGAACTGGTAGGAACATAATGGCAGCGGCCATCGATAACCCTGTTCCAATTATTGCCCAGTGAGGCGTCTCAAATCTGCCGTGGACGTCTTCAAAAAATGCTGGCAATAAATTGTCTCTAGCCATGGCAAAAAGAAACCTAGATGCCGCCATGATCCCTGCAAGAGAACCTGAGAGAACAGTGATTGCTGCGAATGTTGCTGCTATTGTTGCAACTGTTTTACCGCCTACATCCAAAGCGAATATGTAAATTGGATCTTCTCTAGCATGTCCACTATCTACATAATTAATCGGATCAACTGTAATAGCCATTGTAAGAGTTACAAACACATACAATATAATGCTGAAAAGTAAAGATATGAGTATCCCATAAGGTAAATTCTTACTTGGTGATTTAATCTCACCACCGACCGCTGCAACTTTTGTAACACCAATATAAGAAACAAAAACTAAAGCTGCTGTTGATGAAAACGTTTGCCAGTCTGCTCCGAATGAATCCCTAGACAGGGCGGCATCCCAATTTAATTCAGTCGTTGCTAAAGCCCATAAACAAACACATAGAAGATATGCTACGGAAATTAAAACTACAGGTGTTTGAACTTTCTTGATACTTTTTGCACCTAAGATATTGATTCCTACAATCAATGCTAACATTATCATAACCGCATAATCAAGATTTATTGATATGCCCAGAATACCTTCTAAAACCCATAAGTATGCCCTAAATCCTATCAATGCAAAAGCAGATTTAAGCATAAAATTAGCCCATAATCCAAGTCCAGATATTGTCCCAATTATTGGACCAAATGTCTTCTCGATGTAAACATAGGCGCCACCTGAAGAGGGCATCGCAGAGGCGAGTTCTGATTTCGACATTGCCCCAGGAAGAATTACTAGACCTGCAAATAAATATGCTAGCCAGATACCACCAAGAGGTATTTCACCACCTCCTAGTTCCATCATAGCTAAAGAAGGAAGAACAAAAAGACCACTCCCCAACATTGCAGATAATGAAAGAATTACTACTGAAAAAAGACCTAACTTTCTTTCTAAAGTTTCGGTTACCCTTTCAAGAGGTTGGAGAACAATTCCTAACACTTCTGATGGAGACAGTCTATCCATATTCACGCGAAAGATTGCTTATAGTTGAAGGTTTGGCCTCCGAAATTATAATGTTAAATAGCATTGTAGCATTAACAAGATGAAGACGATTTCGGCCATTATGGTATTGATTATCATGACCGGTTCATTGAGTGGATGCCTATCAGATTCGGATAAAAATACATCCATTGAAGAGGATGATTTAACGCCTCTAAGGATAAATCATATTCAAATGAAAGGGACACATAATTCATATCACTTAGCCCCGATAGGGCCTACAATTAGAGCTTATGATTATTCACACGATCCTTTAGATATCCAAGCGGAAGAACAAGGTGTAAGGCAATTTGAAATAGATGTTTGGTGGGATGCAAGAGGTCAGTTATATGTTTATCATAATCAATATGATGCAAGATCAAATTGCATTACTTTGGAAGAATGTCTAGGTACTCTGTTAAATTGGTCAGATGAAAATCAAGAGCATGTGCCATTAATGATTTGGATTGAGCCTAAAGAATGGATTGAACAAAGCACAGATAATACGTTTGTAATTGATTTACAAAATATGTTGGAAAATATTGAGGAAGAAATAATTCAATATTGGCCTCGTAATAAAACAATTACTCCCGACGATGTTAGAAATGGAGAAGAAACTCTTTCAAATTCCATACTGAAAAATGGTTGGCCATTACTGGATGACTCAAGAGGAAAAGCAATGTTCATTCTACTTTCTAGTGGAGATGTAAGAGAAAGCTATTACGAAAAATATCCTGGATTAAATGGTTCTAGAATGTTTACAATGTCTGAGCCAGGTAGTTCTGAAGCAGCAATCTTCTCAGATACCGACCCAATTGGCAATGGAGAGGAAATAGAGGCTCTAGTTAGAGACGGATTTATTGTTAGATCAAGAGCAGATAATGCTGAGGATGGAGAAGCGGATAATAATGATACAACTAGGCTTCAGGCGGCCATTTCAGTTGGTGCTCATTCTATTTCTACAGATTACCCAGAGGAAGTCAATGGAATTGAATATTGGGTAGAGATACCTAATGGAAATCCAGTAGCTTGCAATCCTATTTCAGCACCAGTTGACTGTACTTCAGAGAGAGTTGAATCTTTAGATAATTAGGCCTCATGCCTTTGCAATTACCTTTAACTCAACAGCAATAGGAGTTGGAAGAGCCGAGACCGAGCAAGTTGTTCGAGAGGGTAAAATTTCAGAAAAATATTCAGCGTAGACTTCGTTGTAGCCTGCAAAATCTCTATCCATATCTACGAGCATAGAATATACATCTACTACATTCTCTAAACTTGAACCATACTCTTCAAGAATAATCTTGATATTTTCTATTACTGAACGAGTTTGAGCTTTTATATCATAATCTAGAGGGTTACCATTTTCATCTTTTATTGGCCCACCAGGTATCTCATTAGTAACTGGTTTCCTTGGACCGATTCCACTTACAAAAATTAGGTCGCCCGCTCTGTGAAGATGAGGATAGGCTCCAACGGCAGAAGGCCCTAGTTCGGACTTAAATGGACCGTTAGCCGTAACAAGTTTTCCAGCAGTTTTCTTCCCAACTACGCCGCCAACTATTCCACCTACTGGTCCGCCAACAGCTACTCCTGCGGCTGCACCCATTGCGCCGCCTGCTGAACTAAGAAATGATTTACCATAATCATTATACATTTTTTCGACAATGTCTTGAGGCATGGATTTTATTTGTTCAACAAGACGACTTCGTGCCTCGGAATCTGTTATTTGGTCCACCTCATAAATCCATTCGAGGAGTTGCCCAAATTTTCGCTCATCGAATTGATCTTCGGACATCAATTATTCCCCATATTTAGGACATTTCTATCGCCCTGATAGTACTCTACATCATCTTCATCAAACTCTTTATCTCCAAATGAGCCAGATGAGGGAGTTAGTTGAATTACAGCTCCCCCAGAGCCATGTAATGCCTCATAAGCCAACACTTCTCCATCGTAATTATTGTGTTGACCCATTGATGCAGCGAGCCACCAAGCTGGCTTGTAAGCAACAACCTTCTGGACTCTTATTTGGCCATGAATTTCTCTACTTAATTGACTTAAATCTTCTAATCTACCATCTGCAAAGAATTCGAGTATTTTTTCATTCCACTCGTTATCTTTCGAACTATGAATCCTATCTTCAGAAGGATCGATATGTTCTGTGAACATTCTATTCGATAAGCTAGAAACTACAACTACAACTGCTTTTTTACCTTGACTAATTAAAGCATCATTTGCCGCTTTGCCAAGAACAATAGTTTCAGAACGATTAGCATACATATTACTTGAGACAATACATGCTGGGATTCTGTTATCAGGATTGAGTAAGCTAAGAGCAACTACTGAACCAGTATCTATTGGAAATCCTTCATACTCTACGGTTCTAGCATGTAAACCTCTTTTTTCGGCCGCTGAACAATATTCATGAGCGAATTCGGAATCTATATGGAAATTATATGGCATACTACCAAGATAATGGAAATCATCGTCAACATGAGTCCAAATTGATTCTTTAAGAGCTTGAATTTGGTGTCCTACAACACTTGGCCATGTAGTTGAATAAACTAGTATCAGATCTGCATCTGATTCTTCGATTCTCTTCCTACATGTTTCAAATGCAGCACGTAAATTTGCATATCCAGAATTTGCATCTGGTGAAAGTAAAGGCTGAGGGTGAGGAGGGACATAAAGTCCGAAAAGAATTGGTGACTCTTCGCTCATTAAATCACCTCAGAGTACTAACTCCCTAGTTTCAGTATTTGGATCCCAACAAGCAATACAGTTGCCTGTACCTATAACTGATTGATAACCATAAATTTCAGCAGGATAACTAGGCACGCCCATAGCAGCCATCATCCAAATTAATCCTCCCGCCTCAGTTTCAGCAATGGTCTGTTCAGTATACTCTGGCATAATATCAACTACCTCTTGCATCTGACCCTTTCTGAACATATCAATAATTTTCATATCCCAAACATATTGACTGTGATTGTATATGTGTTCTCGACTCATATCTTCAGGAAGAGGGGCTTCAGTTACAAAGTGACGATGACTAAGACTATGGCTACTTACTAAGACTACCTTTTTCCCACTTTTTTCAATAGCTCTCATACATGCCTCGCCCAATGCCTTAGCTTGTTCGATCATTACTTCATTTGAATAATAGTGAGAATTACGATTACTAGAAATTGTAACTATAGGTTTATCCCAGCTAGGATTCAATAAATGACAGGATGTTATAGTTCCATAATCTACTCTGAAATCAGGATTTCTCATCATTTTCGTTATAATTCCTGCTTTGGCAGTTTCTTCATGCATAGCTTCGGCTAATTCTACATCAACTTTAAGATCGTAATTATATCTAAACAAATTAGGAAAAACAGGATCTACTGATTTAGATTTAAATTCTGGAAGGCCCAAGAAATGTGTCCCAATGTATGTTTGCCAATGTGGAGTGAAAATTACAATAGCATCATAATCAATTGTTTTTAGTTTTCTTGCGAGTTTTGCATAACCCCATCGGAGAGTTTCCCAACCACCCTCACTAAAGGCCTCATTTTGAGGAGGATTCTCTGCATAAACTAGGTGAGGAGGGTGCGGTGCAAGGCATCCGAGTACAATTTCGCCTTTCGACATGTTAGAGCGGAGACTATTCTTATTCATGAATGAGACGTATGGGGCCATTCAGAGTATTATATGCTAGATATGCCGCCGGCATACCATGAAGTGGGAGTCTGCTCCACTATGGCCTGTAGCAATTCCATCATTGTCTGGTTTTATTTTAGCATTCATACCATATCTATTTGAAATAGATTTTTTCAGTACAAAGAACCTATTATTTCCAGTATTGATTCTAGCATTTCTGGGTTTATTTTGTTTTCTGTTATCAGAAAAATATGGTAATAAAACGGAACTATACTTAGGATATCTTCTAGGAATGATTGTTTTCTATTCATTTAGATTGTTCTTTGGATTTTATGGAATTGCAGTAGTTATTTTAACTTGGCTAGGTCAATCAATGTATTTATGGCAGTATAATTTCCCCCCATTTAGAATTGGTATTTGGTTAGCATTAGGTTCGATGTCTGGATTGTACATCGGAGGAATAATGGCATTCAATATATTCTAGTACCTTCGATTGAAATAGCCTTCAAGAACTATTCCTGTTATGATAAATGCAGGTAAACTAACCAAAAATCCAGTATAAATTAATTCATCATCAGCATAATTTGAAACGATTCTAACTTCCCCTAGAGAATCGTCACCAATGCTCTCCGAATTGAATAATCGGACTAATAGAATATTGACATCAAACAAACTATCAGGAGTAACTGTAAATGTCAAGGAACTATTTACTTCAACTATAGAGAGGTTACCCAAAGATACAAACTGATCCCAATCAAAAATACCTTTTTCCGCATAATCCTCCACAAAGTCTCTCTGAATCATTAGTACTTCTACATCATTATCTCCAACATTGTAAACATCTACAATAACTGGGTCAGAAAGGCTGTGAACTTCAATTGTGTCTAAGTTGATATCACCTATGCCAAATCTCATATTCGCCTCATTTTCATCTGTCCCTGAACCATCAATTACACCAACTGCTAACCATGTAGAACAAATTAATAAAACTAATACTGAAGATATTGCTTGATTTCTATCCGGAATTAAAGAAATCCATCCATTTTCAGTTCTAGCGCGCACTACAGGTTGCACGGCATGAACAAAAGAAGATGTAATTATAGCTAAGATAATCCCCGGAATTATATCTACAAACCAATGAATTCCAAGATATTGTATAGAAAATAGATAAATTATCACGTTAAATTGAACAAAATAATCAAACTCTTTATGACGCCAGTCTTTGAAATCGATACCTAACTTTCGACAGTGTAGTCTGTTGATAATTAGAAGACTGATTGGCAACCCAACATGTAAACTTGGTATTGCATTATCCATAGGGTCATTATTGGTGAAAAACGCAAGGGTAAATGAATCGTGATACAAAAGTGCATCCATATCTGGAAGATAGGTAGATGTCACTTCAATATTGAAAAAGAGATAAAGAGGGACGCTAAGAAGATAGATTACAAAATAATTCAAAGCTGCTTTGTCGGCCATTACTTCATCGCGACACAAGATATAGTACATTGGAGAAAACCATATCATAAATAGATACATGAATAGATAATGTCCTGATAAGAAATTTGTTAGAATATCATTAAGGAAAAACTCCTGAATATGATTTGTCCAATTGCCCTCTATCTCATATATCCAATGAGTAAATCCTCCAACTCTAGCCTTCATTGGTTCGTTATGATGATCAATCATTGCTTTGTAAATAAACATTAGCAGATATAGAAGAATATGCCACCAGTAGCCTTTTTCTTTGATTTCTTTCGGTAAATTTACTAATGAAACACGCCTCTCTTTCTCGTCTCTTGTCAAGAAAAAATGTATTGGTAAAGTGAAAAGTAATAATGCACCCATGGAAGTGCCATAAGGTCCAATGGGCCAATTCATTAGGCTCTCTGCGCACGACAATGATTCATCAATAATGCGGAAGTGGAAACAACTTTTATCCTAATCCTATCATGAATGAACATGGATGGACATCAGATATGGATGAATGAATGTGCAAAAATCAATTTTGATGCTAAACCTAGACGATATAAAGAAGGTACAAGAACATCAGAAGATGCTGCAAGACAACTTCAGTGCGATGTCTCTAATATTGCAAAATCAATTGTATTTGAGGGTGAAGAAGTAGCGATTGTTGTAATAACATCAGGATCTAATAGAGTCGATAGGAAAAAGAAATTAAAGAAAATACTCGGGTACAAACCAGGTCAGGCTACTCCTGAATATGTTTTGGAAAGTACTGGATATGAGGTGGGAGGAGTTCCGCCTTTCGGACATCTTAAGGAAACAATAAAAATCATTGATGAAGACTTATTCAAATATGATTTAATTTGGGGTGCTGGAGGGACTGCTGATACAGTATTTCCAATTACTCCTGAAAAACTCAAAGAAATTAGTAAGGCTGATATTAGAGATGTGAAACAGTAGTGATAATATGATTACAGATAAACTCATTTTGGCGGCTGAAAAGCTAAGGGATGAGGTTGAACCATTAGGAGATATGCTTGTAGAACAGGGTTTAGTTGATTATTCCTATAATCCACTTATGTATGCCTGGGAACCACATAAAGCATTCATTGAATTAGGAGGAAGTAAAGGAGCAAATACGCTCCTACTGGGTATGAATCCCGGACCTCATGGGATGGGGCAAATGGGAATTCCATTCTCAGCAACTAGTGTTGTAAGAGATCTATTGGGAATAAAGGGATTAGAAGTTTTACAACCGAAAAATATCCATCCTAAAAGACCAGTTACAGGATTAGACTGGCATAAAGAAGAAGTCTCAGGGACTAGAATCTGGGGCGTATTAGAAGAATACTATGGGGATGCGGAAGAAATTTTTTCGAATGTTTTCATCGTTAATCATTGCCCATTAATGCTTTTTAATGGAGAAAGAGGTACGAATATTACTCCGGATAGAATATCAGGAGATGTAGTGAAAAAATTACTTCTGACATGTGATGAGCACTTAGTCAAAGTAGTTGAGATTATGAGAATTAAAAGAGTCATAGGTGTAGGGAAATATGCCGAGAAAAGGGCTCTAAAGGCATTAAAACATTTAGATATTGAAATTACTAGCTGTTGGCACCCCTCTCCAGCTTCACCATTAGCTAATAGAAATAAGGGTAAAGATTGGAAAGAAAATATAAAGAATGTTTTGCCGAAAAAATGATTTGTAGTGTAATAAAATATACTAAGTTCCAATTACTACACTAGTAAACAATTAAGTCAAGATATCCATTGTCAAGCCTCATGTCTGCTATGACAACACCCGAATACCTGATGGCGAATGCGAAGAATCATGGAGATGAAATAGCAATCTCCAGTAAAGGTTCTAATGGCGATTGGAACGATATGAATTGGTCAGAATTTCATGATCAAACTGCTTCTGTAGCAAAGTCTCTTATTGCTATGGGCTTCAATGAAGGCGATAAATTGAGTATTTACTCCTACAATCGAGTAGAGTGGTATACCTCTTATCATGCTGCAAATATGTGTAATGGGGCTGCTGTTGGAGTTTACCATACCTGCTCTCCTGAAGAAGTAGAATGGGTTGTAGGAAATTCAGATTCAAAAGTTGTTTTTGTTGGAGATAATCCAATGGACGGAGGAAATAAAGAGAAAATGTGTGCTTACAGATTACATGAAATAATGGATAAATTAGACAAGGTAGAAACTGTAGTAGTAATGGATGGAGTAGATATGCCTGAACACCCTAAGTGCATGTCTTGGTCGGATTTTATTCTAAAAGGAGCGGACGTAGATTACTCTGAGATCGAAAAAAGAGTCGAAAGTATTACGCCAGAAGATACATTTTCATTAATCTATACATCAGGTACAACTGGAAATCCAAAAGGAGTTGAATTAAGTCACGATAATATTGACTTCGAACTTTCTGAAGTTTGGAAATTACAAGAATTCAAAAGAGGATGGGGGTATGTTTCTTGGTTGCCATGTGCTCACGTTTTCGGTCAATTAGTAGATTGTCATGCACACATCAGATGGGGACTTCACATGACTGTTGTAGATGCGCCATTGAATGTAATTGATGTTGCCAAAGAAGTACAACCTCATCTATTCATTGGAGTACCTAGAATTTATGAAAAAGTGTACAGCAATCTAGTTGCAAAACTTGGAGGGAAAATAAAATTAGCTAAAGTTCCAATCGTAGGTGGAATTATCAAGAATAAAGCAAAACAAGCAATTGGAATGTCTAATTGTGTCTATGCGATTACTGGTGCTGCACCAATAAATCCTGATATTCTAAAGTTATTCCATACACTTGACATACCATTGTATGAAGGATATGGGATGACTGAAACGACTGCGGGAGCAAGTTTAGGTTACAAGAAAAATCACAAGTTTGGTACAGTTGGTAAACCATTCAGTGGTACTGAGTTAATGATTTCAGATTCAGGAGAGATTCTATTCAGAGGAAGGCATATCATGAAAGGATATTACAAAAATCCTGAGGCTACAGCTGAAACAATAGATTCTGACGGATGGTTGCATTCCGGAGATAAAGGAGAAATTGACTCAGATGGATATGTGAAAATCACTGGAAGGATAAAGGAATTGTATGTGAGTTCTGGTGGGAAAAATATTGCTCCTCTTGTAATTGAAGAAACTATGAAGTCTATTCCAATGGTTTCTCAATGTATGCTAATTGGAGATGGAAGAAAATACTGTAGTGCTCTATTCACATTGGATGTAGGTGCAATCCTAAGAGATAAACACGGAATGGATCCAGCGAAAATACCGAAAGACCCTGCTGTCCAAATCTCGACATTGGAAAGTTTCGGAAAGTCACTCTCAGATTATACAGATAGTGAAGAAATTCATGCCGAAATGCAGGCACAAGTTACAGAACTGAATGGACAATTTAGTAATCCTGAACAAATAAAGAAATTTAAGATACTACCAAGAGATCTTAGTGTTGACTTTGGTGAATTAACTCCAACTCTCAAAATTAGAAGAATTCAAATTAGAGAAAATTGGGCAGCTGAAATAGAAGCAATGTACGAAGGCGCTTAATATTCAGTGATATAATGACGCCTGAGGCCTGGATTGCTCTTGCAACTGTTTTCTGCTTGGGGGCAATGAGTCCGGGGCCATCTCTAGCGGTTGTTCTACGGAATACTCTCTCAGGGGGTAGAAGACAAGGAGTAATGACTGGAATTGGTCATGGCCTTGGATTCGGGATATATGCATTTCTTGCAGCAGGGGCTTTTGCTACTGCGATATCAATACACGACACAGCAGAAACAGGATTAAAATGGGCAGGAGTTTGTATCTTACTCTGGTTAGGATATACTTTCCTTAATCATGCTAGAAAAGGCCCGAATATTGGAAATAACTCAGAAAATCATGAGAATGACGACAAACAAGGGTTTATTCAAGGATTTACAATTGCACTGCTGAATCCAAAAATTTTGGCTTGGATGCTAGCATTATACACTCCTTTTATAGAAAATAATGTTAGTCTTGAAACCCTTGTAGGAATGGGTGCATTGGGGATGATAATTGATGGGACTTGGTATGTTACTGTAGCTCTCGCACTTACAACTGGAGGACGTGTTGACAAATTAAAATCAGTTTCACATATTATTGATGGAGCAATGGGGTTACTAATGTTTATTTTTGCAGGCTTAATGATTGCTGGAGTGATTTAACTATTTCAGATCTCCCAAAATAAGAAACTAAGGAAAATCATTGAGAAGCAAAATGAGAAAGGAGCTATGATAATTCCACCTAATAGTCCGAAACCGAGTGAGTTCTTCTTAGTGACAAAACTCCAGATAATCATTGCAATATAAGCAATCGGAATAAGAAATGGGATGAATGATAGTAAAATAGACGATGCTGACATGTCTTCGTCACCATCTACAGAAATATAGTCTATTTGAGAATCAAAATTTGTCGCATAGGTCATTGTCTGGCCATTCTTTTGGAAATAAAAGTCATAATTTTCTAGTGAGCCCCAACAATTCATGGGGTACCAAAATTCTCCCTCTTCTGATTGGACATAAGAATAAAACCCGTCCTCGATTTCCCACCAACAACCTCCATAATCTTCCCAATTTTCTTGATCATAAAAATCAACTGATGTGTAAAAATAAAAATCTTTATCATCAATTTCTTCCAAACTAAATGATGGGATATCAAAATATAACTCAGCAGTATTAAAATCTTCATTATTTATTGTAACCAACCCATCAAAATTTGGTTCATTTATACCCTCATAATACCAAGTATCTTCATTTGCTATTTCAGATGATAAAAATATGAAAGCCATTAGAAAACTAGCAATAATAGGAATCAAAATTAATCCAACAAGAAATTGGGAAACCAGGAATTTATTAGGATCTTTTATCTGAGGCACGTTGGCAGATTGAGGAGTAGAAAAACTGCTTACATCACCAGAAAAAACATTCTTTGGTTTATCGATAGAAGTCTGTGAGTCTTGCTCTTCTTTATTGGATTCCCACCATGAACCATCATTATCTGTCATATTTGAAAATCCCTCCAATTATAACAAAACATAAGGCAGATGGAAGAGTAAATCCAAAACAACTGCGAGAGTTTTAGCCTCTAATTTAGGACTATCTGGATTTTCTTCAGTTGGAGGAGATAATCTCTGTAATTCACCTGAATCGAACCAAAAAGAAGAACATTTTGGACATCCATCAATTTCAATTAGTTCTGTTAAAGAGCCATCAATTTTCCTGAATGCAAAGTCTCGAACTTTCATGTCACTTTGACAAAAGGGACAACAAATTTCTGTTGGAGTTCCTTCATCTTTGAATCCATCATGCATTGATTCCAATTTCTTACTACAAATCTCTGATGAGGCTGCTTCAGAATTAATAGCTAACCCTGCACAAGTAGGGCAATGAAAAATACCATTACGAGAGAATACAGATTGCTCACCATCTACAGGAGATATTAGTCTAGTTCCGTCTCTGGGACATAACATGATACTTGCCTCATACAAGCGAATGAATAACACCTATTCAATGCTTACCCGTATTGTATGACAAAAGTTCAAAAAATATATGAATTGATTAAAAAATAGAACTTTTTGGAAAAAAAGTACCATATTCTTCAATCGGCGGATTAAATGGGACACGTAGTGTCCCGAGTTCATGCAGAAGTCTGTCGAGGCAGGTGGAATACCGCTGAGAATCATTACAGCGGCAGCCATTTTTGATGGTCATGACGCTGCAATAGGCATCTTCAGAAGAATATTCCAGTCAATGGGATGTGAAGTAATTCATCTTGGCCATGATAGGGGGGCCGACGAAGTTGCTAGAGCCGCTATCCAAGAAGATGCACATTGTGTTGCTATCACTTCTTATCAGGGAGGAGCAGTAGAAATGTTCACTCATACCAAGCAAATTTTAGATGATTCCGGTTTTGGTCATGTTAGTTTAGTTGGAGGCGGTGGTGGAACTATTCTTCCAAATGAGATCAAACATTTACTTGATTCTAATATTGCGAAAATATATTCTCCAGAAGATGGAAGAGAGTTAGGACTTACTGGGATGGTTTCAGATGCAATTGAAAGGGCATCAAAGAATAATCTACTTGATCCTAAAAGATTTGAATCATTGAAAGAACCTATCACTGCAGAAAATCATGCTTCGGTTTCCAAATTATTGACTTTGGCAGAAAATGCAGATGAAAAAATGTTCAATAAAATACTAGAAAATGTTAGATCTACTGATGGTTCAAAATGTCCAGTAGTTGGCCTGACTGGCACAGGAGGTGCTGGGAAGTCAAGTCTTACAGATGAGCTGATGTTAAGGATTCAAAGAGATAATCCTGGAACTAAAATTGCATTACTTGCTACTGATCCAACTCGTAAGAGAACAGGGGGCGCTTTACTTGGAGATAGAATAAGAATGAACTCTTTATCAGATGAAAATTTATTCATGCGCTCATTTGCTAGTAGAGATAGTGGTAGAGAAATTGCAGATTGTATAGGTCGTTCAATAGAAGCATGTAAAGCAGTTGGTTTTGACTTAGTAATTGTAGAAACTAGCGGAATTGGTCAAGGGAACGATGCAATTACAGAGGTAGCAGATCTTTCATTATATGTCACTACAAGGGAATATGGAGCGCCTAGTCAATTAGAAAAATTGGAGATGTTAGATTCAGCAGATATTGTAGTTCTGAATAAGTTCGATAGACCTGGAGCTGAAGATGCACTAGCAGAAATCAGAAAACAATTCAAGAGAAATAGAGAGATGTGGGATGCAGATAATTCTGACCTTCCAGTTGTGCCAACTATTGCTAGTCAGTTCGCAGATGCAGGAGTTGACCAATTGTGGCAGAAACTTTGTAATTTACTAAATGAAAAATATTCTCAATCATTTTCAGCAGCAGAGCCTAGATTAGGAGCAGATGGTCTACCACATAGATCTTCACCAATACCTCCAGAAAGACAAGGATATTTGGCTGAAGTTTCAAGTGCTATCAGAAATTATCATTCTAGAACTGAAGAGGTAGCAGCAAAAATGCGTCTAGTACAACAATTAGAAGCCGCTGCTAATCAAATGGGGGCGAAGAATAATAATACAGCGGCTAAAGAGCTTAAAGAAGAAGCCAAAGTTGTTCGTTCAGAAATACCAGAAAGTGCTTGGGACAGTTTAGAAAATTACAGGACTAAAGCAGAAGAGTATCGTTCCGGAACAACCAGTTATACAGTTAGAAACAAAGATATTCCTGTAAAAACGACAAAAACTACGCTTTCAGGATTAGATATGCCGAGAGTTGCATTACCAGATTATAACGACTGGGGGGATACACTACAATGGATTAGAA
>CAXFIU010000028.1:0-18639 GCA_964003245.1 uncultured Candidatus Poseidoniales archaeon | reverse complement strand
CTTTCAAGATTGAGGCAGGTGGTGGCGGCCATGGACACTCGGACCACCACCATCATCAAGAAATGCCTCCTATTGCATATCAAAGTAGGACTCTAAGTAAGCCCATGGAATTACTAACTAATGCAGTTGGTAGGCCTGCTTACGGTAGAATTGACCCCACTCTGTTTATGTTCGTAACATATCCAATATTCTTTGGAATGATGCTTGGAGATATGGCATACGGGTTAGTAACCATTTCTCTGGGTGCCTTTGTATTCAGCAAGGCACGCTCTAATGAAATGATGCATCTTGGTGGTAAGTTCTTGATTTACATAGGACTAGGAACTCTCATTTTCGGTTATATTTATGCAGAGTTTGCTGGATGGGAGATTTTCATGTATGAAAAGACCAAGATCGATGGTGTCTACCAATATGGTGACAACCTTTCTCCAGTTGCATTCCTTGCGAACCTTTACCCTCTCTCCGATTCAGCTCATGGCTACGGTCCTGAACTAGAATTAGGGTATGGCATTAACCTATATTTCCCATTCCATAGAGTGGGGACTCATTTGGAAGATCTAATAGTATTGACAATATACGTTGGATTTATTCACATTATTTTCGGTAAACTAATTGGTTTCCGGGATGTGTTGTTTTATGGAACCGATCATGGGCATGTAGGGTTAGCTGCAGCATTCTTCGAACATGGTGCATGGATTGTATTACTTGTTGGAGGCTTCATGTTTACATACGGTTTCCTAGGTCCCGAAGATGCCGAGTATCTACTACAACCGGGTGCAGCGATAGCTCTTTCCGCTGTAGTCATGCTAATTTGGACTCTCTATAATTATCATGGCATTCCAATTGCAGTAAGTTTGATTCTAGCACCTATTGAGGCAATTGGTATGATGCCGTCAGTAATTTCGTATGTCCGTCTCTTTGCAGTAGGTATTGTTGGAGTTAAGATTGCAGAAACTGGTAATAAACTCTGGGAACCAATGTGGGAAGCAGAGTTGTATCTAATCCCAATCTTCTTTATTGGTTGGTTATCCGTACAGATTTTCGCTTGGGTTTTAGGAGTATTTAGCCCCAACATACATGCAGCAAGGCTTCATTTCGTAGAATGGATGAGGCAATATTATGATTCTAGCGGAGAGGCATTCGAGCCTTTCGGTTTCCGCTCGCACTTCGTGGAGGTCGAGTGATATCACATTCCAAGCATATATGCTTAGAAATAAATGGAGGAAAAAAAATGAATAACAGAAATAAAATGAGAGGAATGAGTATGTTGCTAACATTATCATCTATAGTGATGATTGCTAGTAGCGTTCAGGCGGAAGACAATGCTTCAACAGAAGTAGCATACAAGAATCTAGGTGCAGGAATTGCTCTAGGTCTTGCTGGAATTGGAACTGGATTAAGCCAGGGGCCAATCGGTGCAGCAGCTGTTGGTATGATTGCTGAAGATAGTAGTAAGTTCGTAAACGGACTGATTTTTACTGCTCTACCTGAGACTATCGTTCTTTTCGGTTTCCTTTCAATATTCCTGCTTTAAGCGGAATAATGGAAGTTCCCTATAACGAAATTAAAATTGAGGTGTAATAAATGACATTGGATGCATTAGCCAACGAAATCGCAGCCCAAGCGAAAGCTGAAGCTGAAGAGATTATCGCAGCCGCTAAGCAACAAGCTAAACATATTGAAGATGAAGCTAAAGTAGAAGCCAGCTCATTTTCTTCTGATATGAAAGCACGTGCTGAGCGAGAAAGCGCACAATTGTCAGTGGAAGTAGTTGCATCAGCTAAACAGGCTAACCAAAAGCATCTCTTGATCGCTAGACGTGAAGAGTTAGATGAGACTTGGGAGTCAATACGTTCAGCAGTGTCGTCGCCTGACCTAGATGGTCGGTCAGATATTCTTGCCGGACTTTTAGCCGAAGCGAGTAAAACAGGTGATGGAATGATTCTCCGTCCCGTATCTACTGACCGTAAGGTGTTAGAAAAAGGGAGTTTTACTCTCGGTGAGGATGTAGAAGGGCTAGGAGGATTTGTTCTCGAATCAAAAGATGGCTCAATAGTTCTTGATTATCGCTTTGACAGCCGCTTAGATGAGGCTTGGAAAGCAAATCTTGGTGCTGTAAATAAAACTCTATTTGGAAATTAAAAGGTGAATTAAATGTCGGGTATAGTGAGTGGTCGTTCAAATGTCTACAATGCTTCAGCCCGCGCTAAAGCACGTAAAGCATCATTAATTGATCCTACTAGAATGAGGCAATTACTGCAAACAGGTCCCGAATCAATAGGGGCAAGTATTGGAGAATTAGGATATCGTAATGAGATGGATATCTATTCTGCTAGGATGAGTGGTGCCGACGCTGTTGAAGCGGCTCTATTCCATAATCTCGATAATGACTTATCTGAAGTTATGAAATTCTGTCAGGGCCCTCTTAAGTCAATAGTTTCAATCTATGTTGAACGTTTTGCTTATGAGAAAGCCAAGACCGTGTTAAGGGCAGTAAATGGTGGTTGCTCAGATGAGTTAATCGAAGCTCAGATTTTGCCATCGGAAAATCCGATGAATGCAATCTGGCTAGATATTGTTAGAACAACTGAAACAGTTTCTGAAGCAGCTAACGCAATGGCAGGCACCCCTTGGGGTAAAGAACTAGCAAAGTTAGAAGGAACAGAACCTAGCCTCGAAGAGATGGAAGATGCACTAGATCGTCAGTATTACAGTCATGCACTCAAAGTTTCGAAGGGTAAAGATTCTAATATCCACTTAATGAAATTTATTAGAACCGAAATCGATCATCGTAATATTATCAATCAATTCCGTGAACTTCGTCAGAATATTTCTCCAGACAAACGTTTACAGATGGTAATTCAAGGTGGAAGGATTTCACAATCAGTAATGTCTCAAGTATCACAGGCTACATCTAGTGAAGCAATTATTGATGCTTTAAGACGAAGCAATGCATTTGATGATGCAGGTTTTGATGAGGCCATCGAGCAATCAGAAGCAATAGGTTCTCTAGATCCTATCGCCACTCTATTAACTCACAAGAGACATGCTATTTTACGTCGTTTCGCTTATCTAAACCCGGTTTCTGCCTTCCCCGTAATTTATTACATCGAGCGTAAGGTACTCGAAATACAAAATCTTCGTCTTCTTGTGCGTGGGAAGACGATTGGCCTCACTGCTGAGGTATTAGAAGCGCACATGGATTTTTGAGGTGAAAATATGGAAATTGCAGTCGTAGGCTCATTAGATTTCACTCTTGGATTCCAACTTGCAGGTGTTTTGAGATTATATAATCCGAAAGATCTAGATGAAATGACATCAGTAATGAAGTCATTACTTAATGAAAAAGAAATAGGAGTTATCGTAATTGATAATTCTGATTTATTACTTCTCCCAGAAAGGTTGCGAGTTCAACTATCTGAGAGTATCACGCCCACAGTATTGGGTATAGGGACTGAAGAGGATAATACCCTCCGTGAGTCTATCAAATCGGCACTAGGAGTCGACTTATGGAAATAATCCTAGGAAAAAATAAAGGAAGTGAAATGAAATGAGTAAAGAAAATGGAGTAATTTATCGTATTTCCGGGCCAGTTGTAACTGCAGTAGGAATATCTCCAAGAATGTATGAAGTTGTGCGCGTAGGTGATGAAGGTTTGATGGGTGAAGTCATTGAGTTACATGGTGATCAGTCTGTTATTCAGGTATATGAGGAGACCTCAGGTGTCCGACCAGGGGAGCCAGTTGTAAGGACTGGACAAACTCTCTCTGTTCAACTGGGGCCTGGTTTACTAACCAAGATTTATGATGGAATACAAAGGCCTCTGCCAGAATTAGAGAAGACAATGGGTGTTTTCATCAAAAGAGGGGTTGATGCCGATGGTCTTGATTTAGAAAAGATATGGGACTTCAATGCCACCGCTAAGAAGGGTGACTCAGTTTCTTCAGGAGATGTCATAGGAACAGTTCAGGAAACAAAAACAATTGAACACAAAGTCATGGTTCCTCCTGGTGTATCTGGAAAAATCAAGGATATTAAATCAGGAGATTTTAATGTGACTCAGACTGTTTGTACACTAGAAGATGGAACAGAAATTCAAATGATGCAAAAATGGCCTGTTAGAACTCCACGTCCATTCACCAAGAAACACGCTCCTGAGGTTCCGCTACAAACGGGTCAAAGAATTTTAGATTTCCTTTTCCCATTAGCTAAGGGAGGTACTGCGGGAATTCCGGGGCCATTCGGTTCAGGGAAGACTGTTACTCAACAACAACTTGCTAAATGGTCTGATGCGGATATTGTTGTCTACATTGGTTGTGGCGAGCGAGGAAATGAGATGACCGAGGTTCTCGATGAATTCCCTCACTTAATGGATCCGAAGACTGGTGAAGCATTAATGAATAGAACTACTATGATTGCTAACACGTCGAATATGCCTGTTGCTGCTAGAGAAGCTTCAGTATACACTGGAATCACAATTGCTGAATATTTCAGAGATATGGGTTATGATGTAGCTCTAATGGCTGACTCAACAAGTCGCTGGGCTGAAGCAATGAGAGAAATTTCTTCAAGACTTGAAGAAATGCCTGGAGAAGAAGGTTATCCTGCATATCTTTCAAGTCGTCTAGCTGAATTCTATGAAAGGGCTGGACGTGTTGAAACTTTAGCCGGAGGAGATGGTTCAGTATCTGTTATAGGTGCTGTTTCTCCTCCTGGTGGTGATATCTCAGAACCAGTCAGTCAAGGTACTTTACGTATCGTTAAGGTATTCTGGGGTCTAGATGCTGGACTTGCACGTCAGAGACATTTCCCTGCTATTAATTGGTTGAACTCTTACTCTTTGTACCCTCCATCATTAGACCAATGGTATAGAGATAACATAAAGAGTGACTTCCCAGAAATTAGAACTGAGATCAGTGCTCTTTTACAGGTTGAAGCAGAGCTACAAGAGATTGTTCAGTTAGTAGGTTCAGATGCATTACCTGTTGATCAACAACTTACTCTTGAAGTGGCTCGTATGATTAGAGAGTTCTTCCTACAGCAAAATGCTTTCCATGACGTAGATACATACAGCGATCTAAAGTTACAATATAATATGGCTAAAGCAATCTTGTCTTTCCAAGAAGAATCAAAGAAAGCTATTGCAGGAGGTGCTGCGTTAGAGGATGTAGTTAATATCCCAGCTCGTACTGACCTAATGAGAGGAAGGTTTGAATCAGGTTATGAAGATAAGATTGATGAGATGTTAGAGGCTATGAATAAACAAATTGCTGATACTATGGAGGCTAATTAGAGGTGATATAAATGACTGGAAAAGAATATAGAACAATCACAGACGTAAAGGGACCTCTTGTGTTCCTAAATAAGACAGAACCTGTGGCCTTTGGAGAAATTGTAGAATTAAGGCTCACAGATGGTACACTAAAGAACGGACAAGTACTTGATACATCCGATGATCAAGTTATCGTACAAGTTTTCGAAGGAACAGCATCCATCGATAAGCAAACAGGAATTAAGTTCCTTGGAGATGTTTTCAAGTTGCCAGTAAGTACTGATATGATAGGCAGAATTCTTGATGGTGCAGGACGTCCAAGAGATGGCGGTCCGGCTATTGTCGCCGATGAAATGGCAGATATTATTGGTGCAGCAATTAATCCATATTCAAGACAAAGTCCTTCTTCATTTATTCAAACCGGAATCTCTGCAATTGATGCATGTACCTCTTTGGTTAGAGGGCAAAAATTACCAATTTTCAGTGCATCTGGTTTACCTCACAATGATATTGCTCTACAAATAGCTAGGCAAGCAAAGTTAGTTGATAGCGACGATGATTTCGTGGTTGTTTTCTGTGCAATGGGTATCACTGCTGAAGAATATAATTTCTTTGTACATGACTTAGAAAGAACAGGTGCTCTTGAGAATGCCTGTCTTTTCGTTAATCTTGCAGATGACCCTGCTGTTGAAAGGTTAATTACGCCTAGATTGGCTTTGACTGCGGCAGAATATCTTGCTTTTGAACACGATTATCACGTACTAGTTATATACACAGATATGACAAATTATTGTGAATCATTGCGTCAAATCGGAGCGGCTCGTGAAGAGGTTCCTGGACGTAGAGGTTATCCTGGTTATATGTACACTGATTTGGCTATGCTGTATGAGCGCGCAGGATTAGTTAAGGGGAAGAAAGGTTCAATCACTCAGTTCCCAATTCTAACTATGCCTGGTGATGATATTACACATCCAATACCTGACTTGTCAGGATATATTACCGAAGGTCAGATTGTTATTTCTCGTGAACTTCATCAAAAAGGAATTTATCCTCCAATCAACGTTTTGCCATCTCTATCTAGATTAATGAACGCAGGTATAGGAGATGGTAAGACTCGTGAAGATCACAAATCTGTATCCGATCAACTCTATGCTGCTTATGCTCAAGGTAGAGAGTTAAGAGGATTAGTTGCAATTGTTGGAGAAGATGCTCTAAATGAAAGAGACTTACAGTTACTTAAGTTTGCAGATATTTTCGAAAATCAATTCTTGAGACAAAGTCGAGATGAAGATAGATCTATCGGTGAAGGAACTTTAGACTATGCTTGGGAACTCCTTTCTAATATTGATACTAAGTACCTTGTACGTCTTGATCAGAAATGGATTGATAAGTATCATCCTACAGACAAGAAAGAATGATTTTACAGATTAAGGAGGCGAAATAGATGGCATTAGACATCAAACCAACTCGTTCAGAATTAATCAATTTGAAACGTAGAATCAAACAGACTTCTAGTGGATATAATCTGCTTAAGATGAAAAGAGATGGATTATTCTTTGAGTTCCGTACACTACTTGCTGAAATGATAGCAGCTAGAGAGGAACTTGTAGGGACATACCGCGATGCTTTGAAATCTATTGCACTGGCTTCTTCAATAGAAGGCGGTTTAGCAGTTAAGAGTGCAGCTATAGCTGCCACTTCTGGGCCGGAAGTAACCGTTTCACGAAGAAATATCATGGGTGTGGTCGTACCTAAAGTAGATGGTACTAATCTTACAACAACTGTTGAAACTAGACCTACAGGAATTATTGGGGGTTCTCCTTACATAGATGAGTCTGCAGACTCCTATTCTGTTTTAATTGCAAAAATCGTTAAGGCCGCCGAAATGGAAGCTACATTAAAGAAATTACTTGAAGAAATTGAGGCCACTAAGAGGAGAGTCAATGCGCTCGAATTCGTCGTAATCCCTGAAATGAAAGAGGCCCAAACATTTATTCAACTCAGACTTGAAGAAATGGAAAGGGAGGAAACTTTCCGTCTTAAGAGATTCAAGAATAAATGATTTTGTTATTCTTATTTTCTTCATTGTCTCACACACGGTTTGATAGGGGATGCTCTATGTTCGGTGTATATTGAGATGGAGGTGTGACTATGTCAAAAGTTGAATCAATAGTTATTGATGCTGAGACTTGGGGGCAAAGAGAGCTACTCGAAGAAATTTGTAGTCGTTATTTCATAATAGGCAATCAATCTGGATTAAGTGAAATTTCTTGGGAAATAAATTCTCGTAATGCAAGCAATGTTAGTGCTGCTCTCGAAGAGCTTAACGCGCACTTGAAACCACTAAGTTTGATTGGATTGTTGGATGAAGGTAACCCCCCTATTCTCTCAATAATAAGGTACCCCGTAGATCCAGTAAATGTCCCTTTTTGGCAACAATCATTAATTTGGCTAACAATGTTCATTTTTACAACATTGGCCGGATGTTATTGGATATCACAATTTGTGAATAATTCCTCAATTTTCAGTTATGAATTATTTTTAGAATCGTTGACATTCTTCAGTATCCCAATTTTCTTAACAATGTTTTCTGCTCATTTAATTAGGAAGTATATTGCTTCTTTATTCAGAGTGGATGTAGGGAATCTTGTTCCAATAGCATTTCCCTTAATTTCTCCTTTTTGGCCATTTGGGATTGTTGGTGTTTTTGGTCAGAAAAGAGTGGATACTATTACCTATCCGAATAGAAGTTCTTTAGGAATTATAGAACTATCTTCAATTGTAGTCCTTATCCTCTTTGGCTCAATGTTTTCTTTAATTGGATTAATCATGACTTCGGCAAATCCTCCAGAGTCTATATCCGATCCACTCCTTTTGCAATCCAATCTCATTGTTGATTTATTATCAGCAATATTCTTGGGTGACGAAGTACAAATAAAACTTCAATGGCTTCATCCTATTGCTTTGGCCGGTTTTGGTTTATCAATGATTGGATGGATTCTAATTTTGCCAATTCCGGGTTTCCCAGGTGATAGAATTTTACATTCAATAGTTGGATCTAAGAATCTCGATAAAAGTGTAAATGCGACTTCGATTTTCTTACTGACTCTTACTTTCATGTGCTTAGTATTTCTTTTAACAACATTCTGGCCTTGGCTAATTCTAGCATCATTAGCATCTTGGAGAAGGTTTAGTGGAGAACATATTCCTGTTGCATTAATTGTAGATGAAGTTTCAGAATTAGGCAATAAATCTAGAAATTTTCTGATTACTATGTCTATTGCAATAATCTTACTAGGTTTCCCTGGATTAATTCCCGTAGAAGAGATTAATGATTGGGATGGCGGTTTGGATATTTCTGATTGGGAAAGAGAATTTTCAAGCGAATCTTGGCAGGATGTGAACAAATCATTCGAACTAAAGGCGTCAGGCATAATGTCAATTTCTGGCAAGATTAAGGTTCTAATTGATGGAGATGCTGATAGATGGGTAATTGATTCTGAGTGTTTTAATGATGAAATGATTTGTACCTTTGAAGATATTAATCAGAATAATGAGGATGTTTTTAAGTTCTCAATAAAAGATAATTCTCCTGAAAGAAAAACTCCAACACAGTTACGATTTATTATAGAATCCGAGGGGGAATTGTTGCAACATATTCTTTCAATTGCTTATAGCGATATGACCTCTCCTAGCCCAATTTGGGAAATAGAGAATATTTCTAATAAAAATAAGATATGCAATATAGTAGATGTTGCAGAGAATCAAACAGGAAATTTATCTGTAAAAATGAATCCCTTTTGGTCTTTAGAAAATTCAGGTCATTTATCTGAAGAAGGTTCACATGAAATTTGCTTAGTTGCCGAAAGAGGTGGCTGGGAATCTTTAGCAATGGGAGAAAATGGAATCTTCGGTTACCGAATGGCTCCCGAGTTATTGTTCGAACAGGATAATGGCAATATCTCGGATTGGTATTTCCCTATCAATAATTCATTTACAAATATATTCTTAAATTCTAATTATGGGATCAATCTCAATATGATGTCCGATGGAATACTATACTCTGAGAACAAAATTTCTCCAATCTGTCCGTTTAATGACAATTATCCTGAGATTGACTTGAATTCCGAAGATAACTTGACATTGATTCATGGTTCTCCATTGATTTTAGAAGGATTTTCTTCCGATAAGAATATCTTAGTTTCGGGAGATGGATGGTTAGTAAATTGTGCTGATGGATTTTCTAAGGCGGTGATGTTAAACTCAGGATTAGGTATTTTTATTGATAATTCCGCACTAAATGATTCTAGTTTACCATTCTCGAATTTCACTATAAATTCAAAAGAATCAGAAAACCTATCTCTGACTGTTGATATATCTACTAATTTACAGAGTGATAACTCATTAGATATCTCATTTCCGAATCATATTCCTGCTAATGGCAGTGTAGAGGTCCATATTTCTCTCATCAATGAAAGTAGTGAAGTTTGGAGGGTATTTTGGATATCTCAAAACACTGATGGTTTAGTATTAAATTTTGTTTCCAAATGCCCTATTGGAGGTTGTCTAAATTGAGAATAGCTATCATTGGGGTTGGCTCAGTTGGTGGCATTATTCTTGGGGCATTAGCAGACACCGATGTCGATATAGTTTGTATATCTAGGGGCAATACTTCATCCAATCTTTCAGATTTAGGGCTGGTATTGCACACTCCTGAAGGTAGTATTGAAGTAGTCCCTAGTGAAAGATATTTACTTGTCAATAGCAATTCAGGTCCTATCCCTGGACAGATACGAAATACTTGTGACATCGCGATAGTTTGTGGTAAAACAGTCGATAATCATACTTTATCTGAGCTTGCCTCAGAATTAGTCAGCGAAAATGGTTGTGTTTTAACTATTCAGAATGGACTTGGTAATGCGGAGTTATTAGCCCACAAAGTTGGTAGCGATAGAGTAATTGTTGGTTCAATTACACATGCTGCTTGGCGAAATAGTGGGGGTGAAGTAAATTGGGTAGGGCGAGGTGAGATTATTCTCGGCCCATTGGATAAGAGAGGTGATGTATATATTGAATCTATTTTACATATTCTTAATGATGCCGAATTAAATGCTTCTAGATCTGATAATATTAAACAAATATTGTGGAAAAAATTACTAATTAATGTTGCAATTAATCCAGTCTGCACTATTGCTGGTGTGAGAAATGGTGCACTTCTAGAGGTAAACTCACTTTGGCAACAGGCGATGCAGGCGATGCGAGAAGCAGCAACCGTTGCTCGTGCCAGCGGGGTTGATTTAGGTGATATTGAATTGGAAACTTATCTCAGAGAAGTTGTCTCAATATCTCCTGATAATCGATGTTCAATGCTTCAAGATATTATGGCTGGTAGAGAAACAGAGATTGATTCATTATGTGGTGCTGTAGTTATGCGAGGAGAAGCAGAAGGCATTCCAACTCCTTGCAATGCTATATTGCACGGTTTGGTAAAAGGTATCGAAAAATCATCAAGCTTTGATTAACTTTCTAAATCTTGATTGTAGTGGAGCCCGACATTTTGCTTTCTATTAATAGATCCTTCAACTACAAGTTTTGCAACTTCTATGAGATTTCTCAATTCAACCAAATCCTGAGTTGGTTTACAAGATTCCCAAATTCTCTTTACTTCTCCTTCCAAATGTATGACTCTTCTCTTCGCTCTCTTCAATCTGTAATTATTCTTTACTATTCCTACGTCCATTGTCATAGTTGTTCTTAAGGCTTGTAAATCTGCTCGAAGTGGAGAATGTTCTGACATTACTTTTAATTCATCAGCTCGCCAAAACGGGAAATTGTTTGGTATTTTCTGTAATTCATCTTTTGCTGCTAATTGAATCAAATCTCTAGCAGCTCTTTCAGAATAAACAACAGCCTCAAGTAGGCTATTTGATGCAAGACGATTTGCCCCGTGTAAACCAGTCCTAGCAACTTCTCCAATGGCATACAAGCCGGGCATCACTCCATCATCTAACTTCGCTCTACCTGAATAATCTACGTTAATTCCACCAACCATATAATGTGCAGCAGGAATTACTGGTATTGGGTCAATTCCCAATTTTATGCCATGGGATAATAGTTTCTTATCTATATTGGGAAATTCTTCTATCAATTCCTTTCTGTTTAGATGCTCGGTAATTAGTAGAGCATTTTTATCTCCCGTTTTTTTAAGTTCTGAGTCTATTGCTCTAGCGACGACATCTCTTGTCCCTAGGGATCCTTCATCACAATATTTCCACATAAACGAAAACTCTTCAGGAGATTTATTCTTTGATGATATCCATTTCCGGTAATCTTCAACCATCATTAGGACCGCGCCTTTCCCTCTCATTGCTTCTGTAATTAGGAATGGTTTGGATTCATCGTTTACTAGAGAAGTTGGATGAAATTGAATGAACTCAATGTCTTTAATTTCTGCGCCGGATCGGAATGCCATTGCTACTCCGTCACCAGTTGCAATTGATGGATTGGTAGTAGAAGAATGTAGGAACCCTACTCCTCCAGTTGCTAGAATTATTGCTTTGGCAGGCATTGTGTGCACTTTCCCCGAAGGAGATAGACACCACAATCCAATTACTCCTTTTTTTGGATTACCATGTTCTCTCTGAATTAAATCTACAGCCATCCAATTCTCATATATCTTAAAATTCTCATCAACCTCATTAGATGCGAATTTTGTAAGAGCTCTCTCGATTTCTGCTCCTGTTGCATCTTTTGAATGCAAGATTCTTCGATTAGAATGTCCGCCTTCTCTCACTCTATCATATTCTCCATTCTGATTTTTATCGAAACGAACTCCATGATTTTCTAAATCTCTAATTCTATCCGCAGCCTCTAAGACTACTGACCTCACTACTTTTTCATCGCACAAACCTGCACCTGATGATAATGTATCTTGTACGTGTGCTTCTATAGCCAGTTCATCATTTGGATCTAGAACTCCTGCAATTCCACCTTGAGCCCAATTTGTATTTGATGTAGTGATACTTTTTTTCGTTATCAAAGCGACCTTCAATCCTTTTTCAGCACAACGGTTTGCTAAGAATAATCCCGCAATACCTGAACCTATTACAGCTATGTCAACGGTCGGCATTAATTCACCAAGGGCTCCGTCGCTCATGATACTTCCATGAACTAGTTGTCAATGAATCTTCGCTTATTGTAAATCATTTTCGGCTTTGGAAAATAGGTCTTTTTTTCGTGGCATAGCGCCCAAGTTCTCCTCAATGTTCATAGAGTAAAATGCAGCAGCCGATTAATGATGTCGGCGATAAATTGCTGATATTACACGGTGATGGGATGCATCTAGTAAGAATTGAACTGGAAAACTTCAAATCTTTCGGAGGAGAAATAGTAATTCCTTTCGAAGAAGGCTTTACTGCAATTACGGGTCCAAATGGCTCAGGTAAATCTAATTGCGGTGATGCAATACAATTTGTCCTTGGCCCTAAATCCACTCGATCTCTTAGGGCTTCAAATGTCTCTGAGTTAATTTACAATGGCGGCGGAAGAGGTAAAGCCGCTAGGAATATGTCTGCAACACTTGTTTTCAAAAATGAACCAGAGGCAGACGGCCGTCGCAGATTACGAATCGAGACGGAAGAAGTTTCATTTACGCGTTCAGTTAGATTAAATCGCAAGAATGATACTATTTCTTCATATTATATCAACGGAAACCCTTCCACCGCTACAGAAATGAGGAGAGTTCTAGCAGAAGCAGGCTTACATGGTGACGGATATAATATTGTGTTACAAGGTGATGTGACTACTTTAGCCACAATGACTCCACATAAAAGGAGAGGCGTATTAGAGGAAGTTGCAGGCGTCACTGCTTATGATGATGAGATACGCCGTGCAAATAATCAGAGAAAAGTTGTTGAAAATAATATAGAGACAATTGATCTTTTCGAGGACGAACAGAAAAAACGTCTCAAAGGCCTTGAGAAAGAAAGGCAACAAGCTTTGAAGTTCAAAGATATCAAAGAAGAATTAGATGAAAATAAGATTATATTACACCAGTCAAGACATAGAAATAGAATAGATGAAGTTCGTTTACTTGGCGAAGAACGTTCAAATTACAGTAAACAAGTCGGTGATCTAACGGGGCAAATAAGGGATGGGAATATTGAGTTAGGGAATTATGATGAGGAACTTGTCCAAATTGGCGATGATTTAGACGATATAATGAGTGGTGATGCTAAAGAACTACTTGAAACCATCCGTAAGCACGAAATTGACATTGAAACCAATTCTGATCGGATTGGTGATCAATCTAAAATTATCGAATTAACAAATCAAGATATTGAGAGAATTCGTGAAGATCATGTTGGAGTCAAAGATGCTCATGACACCGCGCTCCAAGAACTTGAGAGTGCAGAAATAAATTTATCTCAGTCCGAAGAAGATTTAGAAAAAGCGGCAATTGATGAAAGTCAAGCCAGAGAAGCAATCCAATCGGGCGACCGTCTTGGCCGTGATTTGAATCGTGCATTGGGCCAAGCCACAGAATTGGTGACAGAACTACATCAAGAATATTCTGAAGCTAAATTAGAATCTGATAGGGCAGAACAAAATGCTCAAATTTCTTCTGAGAAATTAGCAGATCTAGAAGAAGAATACGAACAAGCAACACTAACTAGAGACGACTTGGAGTTATTGGGCGAGGATATTCAAAATGGTGGCGAGGCAGTTGATCGAACACATTTAGCAAATGAGCTACAAAGATTAACCAAACAAGAAATTGAGTTACGAGAGGATAGAGATAGGTCCGAGATTAAGGCTAGAGACGCTGATTTAGCATTAGCCAAGGCTCGAGCGCGTCAAGAAGCGAAAGCCAGCCGTCCAGGATCTGCGATAACAATTGCCGCACTTTCTAAATTAAGGCAAAGTGGTGAGATAAAGGGAATTCTTGGAACCTTGGGTGAATTATGCTCTCCTAAAGAATCAATTCATGAGGATGCATTAGCCATAGCATTAGGAAATGGACTTAGAAGTATAGTTGTAACTAATGATGAGGTTGCAGCTGAATGTATAAAATGGCTAAGACTCAATGGAGGAGGTCGTGCAACCTTCCTCCCTTTGAATAAATTAAGCGTTTCAAGACCTCAAGGACGCACTTTGATTGTTTCTAGAAATCCTGGAGTTTTGGGTTTCGCTCATGATTTATTAGAATATGACTCAGAGATTGACATTGCGGTAAGGTACGCGTCAAGAAATACTCTGATAGTCCAATCTATGGATATAGCTAGAAAGAATATGGGTGGAGCAAGAATGGTTACTCTGAAGGGAGATATCATAGAAGGCTCAGGAGCAATGACGGGCGGTTCTCCAGTAGGTTCCTCGAAACCCAGTTTTGGTGGAGGGACTCCAGGGCAGTTAGGGACTGAAAAATTAGAAAGGGCGTTGGAAGAGGCAAATTTGATTTATTCTACAGTCGAAGCAGCATTAAGGGAATTGAGAGCTAATCAACAAGAATTAAGAGACCAAATTCATGGTTTAGATGACAGCGATCAATCTGTAAAAATAAGAGAATGGAAATCTGATTTATCTAGAGCTCAGAAAGATGTAGATGATATTGGTAAGAAAGTTTTAGCAGCACGAAAAGAACTTTCAGATTCTGATACTTTATTCAATTCAGCTAAATCTAATGCGGACGAAGCCAATGACAAATATCTCAAAGCTTTGGAATCTAGATCCAACGCAGCGGAATTATTGCAAAATCATACTCCTGACCACCTTTCCCAGATTCTTCGTAACGCAGAAAAAACTAGGACAGATGCTGAGAGGATTAAGTTACAATCTGAATCTTCTATAATTAGTACTAATGAAAGACTGAAGATTCTTTCAGACAGATTATCTGAACTAGAAAGGCAGATAATTTCCAAAGAAAAATCGATAGAAGAAGCCGAACAAGAAGTAACAAATCTCGAAACATCAATTCAGAAGTCTAGAGATTTACTAGTTGATCTAAAGAGTCAGGCTTCCCAGTTTAATGAAGAACAACAGATTTTAACTCAGAGAAGGGATACTATAGTAGAGGAAAGAGCCAGTTTAAGGGCTTCTTTGGAAACAAAATCTCAGAAACGTCAAACTTTTAATTCACGAATTGAGGAGTTAAATATTCAGATAAATCAGAAAAGGGCTGCAGTAGATGAGATCATTGCCGAATTAGCAGCTGAGAATATTGAAATTCCATCTTCCGATATCCAATTACCCACTGTGGCCGAGGCGCAAAAAGTTGTGCAGGGACTTGAAAGGCGCCTCGGTCATCTCGGTGATGTCAATATGTTAGCAATAGAACAATATGATGTTGCAGTTGAACGTATAGCAGGACTTGTAGAAGATGGAAAGATTCTAAGACAGCGTCGAGATGATCTTGTTGGAATCGCAGAGAAACTAGAATCTGAGAGAAAGAAGAGGTTATTACTGGTATTCGATCATGTGAATAAAAATTTCAGCAGAGTTTACGAGAAATTACAACCCGGTGGAATTGGTAGTTTAAGATTGGAAAATAAGAAAAATCCATTCGATGGTGGTTTAGAGATGGATTGTGTGCCTCCTGGGAAGAATAGTAAAACTAGAAGAAATCTTCTTTCTGGTGGAGAGAAGTCTATGGCTGCTCTAGCTTTGATATTCGCAATCCAAGATTACGAACCTAGTCCATTCTATTATTTCGACGAGGTAGATCAGAATCTAGATCCGTTTAATTCAGAATTAATCGCTACTCTTTGTTTAATGCGTTCACAAAGAGCTCAATTCATCATGGTTACACTCAGAAAGGTTAGTCTTAATCTAGCGAATCATCACATCGGCATTACTCATGCAGGTGATGGTTGCAGCCGTAGAATCACAGATTTCGATCGTGCAGCCGCATTGCAAATGAGTGAAGAGATAGAAAAAGAAGAGGCTGCCAGAAAACAGTCTGATGAGGAGCGTTCCGAACTAGTACTACCAGATCCTAGTCAAATGCCTAGAGTACCTGAGCCACTTGGCGCCCCAAAATCACTTGGAGGGCTCGCTGATAGAGCCGGTGTTGATATTGAGAATGAATTGCCAGAATCAGAGGATTTATCTCCCATTGAAAATAAGAATTTAGAAGCATTAAGGGAAAGAACTGAGGATTGGAGTGAAGATATAGGGGAGGCTAATATAGTTCAGCAAGCCATCTCAGATATCAATATTGACAACGATTTAGAAGAGTCTGACTCATCAGAAGTAGAAGTAGAGTGAGGGGATTAATTGTCTGTTTTTGATGGTTCTACAATGAGAGATGATATAGTTTCTCGATTACTTGGAGGCGATACAGATCTTGAAACAAATCGTTATCTAGATAGATTGGTAGAATTATCTAAAGTAGAAGAAGCAGAACATCAATTTTTAATTGACCCATTCGATCGTTCAGTTGCATTAGTTTTTCAATTGTTTCAAAATAGCGATTTAGATCCGTGGGATGTTGATTTATCAGTATTTTTAGATCTATTTACAGAGAGAATAAGTAATTCAGAAAATATCGATTTGCCTACATGTGGGCGTTTGGTACGTATGGCATGGTCAATACTCAGGGGGCAAGCAAGTTCACTTATTGAGAGGCAAGAAAGGTCGCTCATCGAAGAAGAGATTGATGATACATGGGAGTTCGAAGAAACATGGGAGAGTGAGTTTTCGGATGAAGATTATAATTTCTCAGTAGGAGTGCTTACAGGCGCAGCTGATGAAGTTCTCCCCAGCATGTTTGAAGGAAGAATTCATCGTGAAGAAGGTAGACCTGTTACTTTAGGAGAACTTCTAATGGGGTTGCAAGCAGCAGGTAGACTCTCAGAAGAGCAAAGGATGAGAGAACAAATTGCTAAAGAAAGACGAGAGGCTAATGAGAAAGCAAGAGCGAGATTTGGAGGCAGTTTGCATGTTGAGAATCTAGAAGATGATCTCGAAAGGACATGGAATGCTTTACGTAGTCGTACAATTTCTAACGAATCCACAGACCTTAGCAAAATAGTAGATATTCTAAGAGAAAATTCAGTCAGATCAGGGATAAGTCGAGAAGAGGCAGAATCCGAAGCTCAAGTTACAGCATTAGTTTCTTCTTTGTTCCTTACTCATAGAGGTTATGCCGAAGTTTCCCAAGATAATGAAGGAAATATATCTCTAAAAAATCTACACTTAGATGATGATGATTTCTCTACTTTGACAAATAGAATAAATCCTAAATCTAAAATTCCAGGAGGCTTATTATTCAATGAATGAAGCCAGTCTTTCAGTAATTCTCGAAGCAATAATGTTCACTTCTGGACGTTCAATGTCTACTGAAGAGCTTTCTCAGACAGTTGAAAAATCAGTTGAAGATGTACAAACTGCTCTAGAAGAATTACAATCTAGGATTAAGAGGAGGCAAGATTCAGCATTACAATTAACAGAAGTTTCTGGACGTTGGATTTTTGAAGTACGCCCCAATCTTTCACCATTCTTACCAGAATCTTTCCGTCCCGATACTCCTCAAAGACTTCTCCCTGCCGCTGCTTTAATTGCTTATCATCAGCCAATGGCCCAGTCTCAATTAGTTGAAATGTTGGGGCAGAGGGCTTATGATCATGTCAGAGATTTAGCAAACTTAGGTCTAATTGATAGGCGCAGAGATGGTTTAACAAGGCGTCTTACCACCACTAGGAGATTCGCTGAGTACTTCGGTTGCCCAGAAGTAGATTATCGTGCAGTCCGTACATGGTTCCGTTCCGAAGCGGCAAAGGCCGGTCTTACAAGCGCTCAACTAGCAGCTTCTTTAGCTCCTGAAGAACAGATGTCAATAACTGAATTCACTGGGGAAGAGGAATAAATAATTTAGATTTATCATCTATTCCTAATAGTTTTCAGAGCATTTTCTACCGCAGCCATTGTAATTCTATCTCCACTTTCTTTGACCATATTGGCTACTAAATCAATTTCATCGTCCTTTGCTCCTGCGGAACTAATCATATTCTTCAAATGTAGTTTCATATGTCCTGCTTGTATTCCAACAGTAGCCAACGCTCTCAAAGCCCCTAAATTTTGCGCCATACCTGCAGCTGCCATGACTTTGGCTAAATCATCAGCACTATTTATCCCCAAGAGTGCAACATTAGTTTGAGCACCGGGGTGTATCCTTACTGCTCCTCCGACTAATCCAACTGCCATTGGGCATTCTATACTTCCTACTAGGTTTCCATCTTCGTCTTTTTCCCAATGAGTCATTGATGTGTACTGTTTTTCATGAGCACAGTATGAATGTGCTCCTGATTCGATGGCTCTCCAATCTTGTCCACAGGCTATTGCTATTGGTGAAATAGCATTCATTATTC
>CAXFIU010000027.1:0-18763 GCA_964003245.1 uncultured Candidatus Poseidoniales archaeon | reverse complement strand
ACCAAAACTTTCAAGTCTTCAACTTCATTTTTTAGTTCCTCTACAGTTATAGCATCGCTAGTCTCATTCATCCCAATCCCATCCGAAGAATTTCTTCCTCAGATGTTATTAGGTCAGTAAATAGCCTATAAAGACAACAGTAAGAAATTACATGAAGGTAAGGATTAGTCGGGGTTTGAATTTATCCCAACAAATAATCCCTAATCTTCATCTTCATCTTCTTCATATTCCCAATCGCCATCTTCGTATTCTTCTTCTTCGTCGTCGTAATAATAATCATCATCGCCACGATTGCGCATTACCAACAAAGCAACAACACATACTGCAATTACAGCAACACCAATTACCATGTAAAGGCCAGTGTTGGATTCAGCTTCTACGGGTAATGGTTGGACATTAATACCAGATAAATCGATATTATTTCCATTTGCATTATCCCAATCCATTTCTCCAGTCTCAGGGTCTTCTAATATCAAAACCAGTAACGGCTGACCTTCTTTCCAAGATTCCCATTGGAATGTTGCAATGACACTAGATGATTGAGGTCCTAAATTAATTTCAGTATTCCCCTCAGATAAAGTTGTCAAGGCAGGTGACCATTGTCCAGTCTCTGCATTTAATTCATACAATCCTACAGTGATAGTTCCATCTCTCTTACCATCATTTTCCCAGAATGTTTGCAGAGTCAACATTTCCCCAAGAATAGGAGTAGAGGTTGGATTAATCACAACTCGAGTATATTCTGGATTGAACTTCATAATTCTGAGCGTTGGCATTCTCGGAGCCGATTCGCTACCAAGACCTGTGACAGTATTACCTGCTCTATCGGTCGAAGTGACCCAGAAAGCAATCTGATCTCCTTGTTCGATAGACATGCCATTAAGAGGTGTGAAATCAATATAATCTTGATAAACATCCTTAGTTTCTCCATCGTCAATCATTGTTAATTGACCAGTATTTTCAGAACCAGCTACTGCAGTTCCGGACCTAAGAATAACCCAAGCAACATCTAGTGGTCCTTCAATCATACCAATCTCATCAACCATTGTCACTGTAACTAGCACATCACTGATTAAATCAGATTCTAGAAGAACTAATGATGAATCAGGATATGATGATTGATCGAACAATACAGTTGGAGCTTTACTATCGACAGTCACAGAAGCATCTGAATTGATATCAGAAGAACCAGATCCTGGGACATTCAACACTTCAGTTGAAACAGGCATAGTTGGATTAAGAGGGACTCTTGAAGGAAGAATCATTGAACTATCGAAACTAGCGTCATCATTAACTGAAGTAACAATAGAAATCTCCTGAGTACCATAAATTACTGTAAACTCAACTTCAAGATCAGCAGGGATATCTGCAGCTAATGCTCCTGAACCCGAATGGTAAACAAATCCACTCATTCTGAATTCATCTCCCTGACCTAAGTAAACTGAAACACCTTGAGATGCTGCCTGAGGTGGTGTCAAGTCTTCAATAGCATCAGGGATTGCAACATACTTATTATCAAGATACCAAGATAATTCTCCAATGTTATTCTGATATGCGACTGTGGTGAAATCATCAACTATTGAAACACTAGGTTTACATGAATTCTGATCCTCTTCCCATGGGAAATCCCAAGAAACTTCGAATAACATTGAAAGTTGGACGACATCCGAAGATACTGACATTGTCTGAACAGAAATTGGAGTTACAAAACTACCATCTCCTGACCAAATAGTTCCTCTTGAAGGGTCATAACTCATCTTACCTAGTTCACTTAAACCATCACCGCAGAGCATGATTGAGACATTATCTAATGTATTCAAACCATTTGCCTCTTCAATTTGCATAGTGAAAGTATGTTGATTACCCGGTAATAAGTAACCTAATTCACGGTCTAAAGAGTAACCAGCAGACTTGATGCTAGTGGGTTCATCAGTTGCTACGACAACTGTTGCCCATGAATTAGATGCTCCAGGGCTGCCTCCAGTGCCTCCCTCTTGATAACTTAAACCAGCCCAATCTGTACCTTCAAGATACATATGAACTGGAGAATTAAAGGTCTGTTGCGATACATCAATTCCTACGAAATTAACTTGTTGCTGGCCTGTCATTCCGGATGTTAAAGGTTGTACCATTGACAAGTATTCATCTTCATCCGCAATTCCATCTCCGTTGATATCATCTACTGAGCCTCGCCAATATCTTAGAGTGAGGGTTTCGCCTCTTGCCTCAGATTCATCAACTGTTACGAAAAGAGACAATGGCGTAGTCGGATCCCAAACTTTGCCATGAGCTGCCTTCAAACCAGACGGAGTGTTAACTTCGAGTGGACCTGCAACCGGAGGTTCATGATCGACTCGGACATTGACCGAGGGCGGAGTTCCAGTTACATCCTCTGCACCTAATGAATAACCAGTAGGGCCAACTGTGTTCATCATAGGAGAAAGATATACATTAGAAAGACCTGTTGGAGAAGAAATTAAACCAGTGTACTTACCTCCTTCTTCAGAAGTTAGTAGATAACTTAAGCCTGAGATGTTCAACCCCACTGTATAATCAACAGCCTGCGGTCTAACCGCAGTAGAATCTTGGAATTTTACAGTTCCAGTGATATTCAACTCGCTACCATCGATCATTGTAAAAGGATAGAAGGTTGAATATTGATTTGATAATAGCCTTCCAAATTGGTCTCTAACTTCAAAGGAATCAATCATCAAATCATTTTCTACTGCATTCTTTCCAGATTCTCCACTATGAGATACTGCTGGCCATACAGTTTCACCTGATGCATCAAATGCTTGAGAAACCCAACGTATAGAGTTAACATCATCCCACATCCAACTAACATCAAACATCCAGTGTACAGTGACATCATCATAACCATCATTATGAGTTGTAATATCTATGAATGTTGAAGGATTCATTGGAGCAACCGATGAACCTGAAACTTGAGTAAACGATACGGAATCCGAACCTTGACCCCACAAACCATCTGCACTGTTAGTTACCTCAAACATCAGAATCTCACCATCGGATGCAATGCCTCTAAGAGAAATTTTATCCAAATTGGAGTTATCAGTCAGGTGGTGATGTCGAGTAATTATTTCTACTGTCTCACCATTTGGATAAAGGGTATTAGGTACCGCAAAGTCTCTATTTGTAACGATATAATCGAACTTTAGATCACCATCGATAGCCACAGACCCTTTATCTGCAGTAATATTAACTGGGATTGATACTTGAGTTGGTGGAGGATCATCCTGAGTCATTGAATTATGATAATAAGATATAGAGGGTCCTAAACCTGAAACATTTTCGAATATTAAGTATCCAATTCCAATTGTAGAAATCGAGACTGTTTGCGCATAATTTGATTCAAGAGTGATTGAAACATCTCTCCATTGCCTACCTGTATCTGCATCCGTATGAGATGTAGGTAACGAATTAATTCCAGCAATTTGGCTATAATCTAGTACACAATAAAATATTTCAGATAAAGAAGAACTAGTTTGACTTGATGAGCCAACTGTCAAACTGATTGGTGATTCAAATAATCCATCGGAATCGGGAGAGACCGAAATAATTCCATTGTTGACTGCTGCCAAAGAAGGTAACCTGACCATTATTGAAGAAGGTGTTCCAGATTCCAGATTAATAGTTGAGCTAGTCGTAAATGAGTCAATTCCATCTGAAACAAGTGACTGCCACCCATAATGGCCATAATCTGAACCGATTGGGAATGACCAATCAGTTGAACCATCATTGAGCACATCGATAGCTGCATTTTCAGCAGGCTCAGCGAAATTAGACGAGACAACCATTCTGTCAATCCAACCATTCGTAGGTAAGGATATAGAAAGAGAGAAACCAGTTTGAGGAACTGCAAAAGGAATCGAACCTTGAGAGGTTTGACCCAATGTTGCACCAGTGAATGAATATGCAGTAACCATTAACCCACTAGAGAAATTTCCTGAAAGTGTTAGACTCTTAATAGGTCTAGATGACTGAATATAATCAGAAGTAATTGTACCAGCAATACTTGTAGCATTTAGTAAATCATCAACCACTTCGATACTAGGACTAAAGGCCCATCCATTATAGTCGGCACTCGAAGCAGCAAGATACCTTTTACCACCGATACTTACCTTAGTTAATTTAGGAGAAACTTCTTCATCGCTAGTATCCATTATTACTTTAATTCGGACAGAATTATATTCTTCGGAATCAACACCTGCTAGCGAGAATGGGAAACTAACATTATGGTATCCTGGTATGACATTGTCATTAAGATCCATCAAACTTCCTCTAATCGAAGTATTCTCTGGAACTGTTGCCTCAATATCGACCCAACCATAATTGAAAATATCAATACTACTCATGTCTATAGCATTACTTAACCAGTATCCGCCAGAACCATAATTTGCAGTTAGAATACCAAAATTATCGATATAAGCGCCTTGATATTGAACGGAAGAATCTGTTGATATGCGGAATCGGAACCTTAACTCATCACCTGCATAGCTAGAAAGTGGAGCTTGTCTATTTTCAAAATCATCTTGGTTACAATCGCCACCCATCCATGCATCATGACCATACATCTGATTTCCTGAATATCCAGGTGAGCCGTCATACCATCCAGCTATTTGAGGGTCAAAGTAATTCCATGAACCACCATTAACTTGAATTTGAAGTCCAACTGCGTCCCAATAATTTTCTGTACAAACCCATTTGTCGAATGTAAGATATGCTAAACCATCTGAAGGAATATCATAAGTCGGGGAGGTCAATAATGAGTTCTGATTATTGCCATAATTTCCATTTAGATTTGTACCGTAAACATAAGGGAATGAAGGTTCATCTTCAGGACCTGCATTGGTTCCCAATTGACCATAATTCCATGCAGACTGTTTCGTCCACCCAGGGGCATTGCTAGTACTAGGGTTTGAGGCGGTAGAATCTTCGAAACCAAATATTTGTTCTAACAGACCACCAGTTAGAGTGTAGTAATTCCAGTCATCGTATCCCAATTGTGTAACGCTACCATAGGTATAGTACTCTTGATAATGAGTCATTGTGGTTGGATTATCTAAATCATCTCTGAATAATACAGTACCTGTATCGTCAACAACGCGAATATCTTCAAGTGTAAATCCTTCTTGTGTATCACCGGGATAATTTCCTCCATAATTTGTATAAGCGTCCGTATCTACTACAAATCGAATGTAAACATTAGCCTGATTTTGATAAGCGGAAGGAATACTATATTCTACAGTCCTGATTCCGTTACTTTGATCACCATATACTCCATCATATGAAGGATAACCAGGTATTGCACCACTACGATCTTCACAATCACTTGTTGTAGAGGAGTATGTTGAAGAAATATCATACCATGTTACATTGTTCAATGAAAGCTCAATACAAGCATTATCACTAGTAGAGCCCTGTAAATCCCATTCCATATCTATTTCAATTGATGAAGTTGAATTAGTACCGGTTAAATCAATTGTTCTTTGAAGTGCACCAGCTGAGTGTGCCACATAATTGCAATACGTACCTGTTGTGGACATACAACCATGATGCCAAACTCCAAAATTAACCCCGTCATTATTGAAATCAATGTTATCCAAAAACCATCCAGGCCTCTCATAAGATGCGTTAGGTGAAGTCCAAATATGGAATCTGAATTGGATTTTAGAAGCATTATCGATATCTGAAATCGATGATATACTTATGTTTTCACTAAGCCATCCACTATGAGTAGGGGATGCGAAAACAGGAACCGCACCACTAGGTGCGCCGTTAGGTGAAGGAGCGTCAAGTGACATAGTACTTGGATATCCTCCATCAGGAGCAATATAGGTCCAATCATTCCAGCTTCCAGTATTTATCCTATATTCAATCCATGTACCATCCCCTCCACCAGATGCTGTACTGTCCAAATGATACCAATGGTCAAAAGTCATGTAAAGGCCATTGTAAGTATCTGAATCAGGTAAATCAACTTGAGGCAGTAAGAAAGAACTGCTTGTACCTCGAGGGACTGCTGAACCAGGCATTGTCCCTACAGCGACGATACCTTCAGTTGCCGAAGATGGAATTGTTCCATAAGACATAGTTTGCTCACTACCAACATTAGTGCCATTGTGGCTAAATGTTGTTGCCCCCCACAATTCTTGGATATTGCAAAAATAGTTAGTATCAGTAATTTCTGATGTATCTAGAACGGAGTCTTCATCGGTATCCATTCCTGCATTTACTAGGAAACCACCCAGCATACATTGAGAAGTTGTACTTGCTGCAACGGATGTCACAGTAATCTCATAGTCGAAAAATCCTCCTAATCCTGCACTGATAACTGCGGAATTACCACTTGAGCTAGGAACAATTGTAGGTGAACTAGTATATCCACTACCTCCATTGGTCACAGTCGCGCTATAAATTGAGCCAGTATTTTCGAGAACGGCGGATAATTGAGCCCCTCCACCATTACTACTAGATACCAAAACATACATTGTTTGTTGTGAAATATAGCCTGAGCCCCCATTATTTACAGAGATTGAAGTAATAGAACCATTACTTGCAACACTGGCTACTGATGCGTTAGCGCCAGTACCTGTACATCCTCCTGGGCATACAAATGCTAGATAGTCTCCAACTGCATATCCAGTACCTCCATTGGAAATTGATATACTGTTGATCGCACTACTAATCGTATAAGTTCCTGAGAATCCACTGCCTGCACCACCCGTTGCAGATAGTGTTCCTGCTGCATATCCACTTCCTCCATTAGTGACATTTAGAGTTGTAACACTGTCTTCTAGTGCATTGCCACTGCAATACATCAATGTCCCAGTTATTTCATCAGTAGACAAAGAACCATCAAAATTATTGTCATAACCATGATCCACCCAGGACCCTGTAAGATTGTTACATTCAACCACAGTTGTTGAAGAACCTATTGAGTAAACATGTTCCCAACCTGGAGAATATGTATAGGCATTATTCATCGATACATCGATATTACCTTCATCGAATGTACTAATATTTGATCGAGTGCCGTCATCGAGCAAAGTGATTTGTTCTATATCTTCAATGAAATTAGTGCCGAAAAATCTTCCAGTGTTTAAATCTGCACCCTCCCATACCATTCCTGGATCCAGAGATGTTGCGATTTCAGTATTAGTTACATGAAGCCAACCATCCTGAACAGTAGCATTACCTGGAACTCTGAAACCAGTCAAAGTAATACCCTCATCGGGAGGATTTACTGAACTTGGACCAGTCCAAGAAGTTGTAGCAGCGGATGTTAGCGGGGCGATTATCATCAATAACACTAGAGCAAGTGCAGTCCTACGGCGGTCAGACATATCTGTCTCGTTTGTTTGTTATATTATGAAGTTATTTCCGTAAGATTGTAGAAGGTACTAAAAAATAGTATTTTTAATTTAAAAAATGGAGCCACTGGGGAGAATTGAACTCCCGACCTTCCCATTACCAATGGGATGCTATACCCCTAAGCCACAGTGGCGGCGTTAAAGCCAAAAACAATCTCGATTTAATCACTACGGAGAGGGGGTCAAAATCACAAATAGAAAGCAACAGGCTCAAAATGTCGTAGAGGTTCGGAGACAATGAAGCCGAGGTCGCATAGCCTGGTATTGCGCATGACTGGAAATCATGTGGGATCTTCCCTCGGGAGTTCAAATCTCCCTCTCGGCGCCACTTGTTCCACTAATATTTATTTTAACTTACACAATAAACATACAGATTATGATTTTTTGAATCGAATTAAGGGAGTTACTTAATGCAGTATTTCATGTCGCACACATCATAGGAGGCCTACGTTCAATGACTGATGGAACAGAAATTGAAAACCAAGAGTCGATTAGACTTAGTGAAATTACCTTGAATTACAAGTTTTCCGAATATAACGAAAGATTAGAGGTCTTGGATAAATTTATGCAAGAGTCTAAATTTCATTTTAAAATGATTTCAAGGGGTTGGGGGGCATTCGAATTTTCAATTTTTGGTGTAGGATTATTGGCGATCATACTTGGATCCTGGGATTTAGGAATTGGTGAGCTGAAAGGTGGCGGAGATTATAACAGAGTTGGAAGCGAGGGAATGTTATTCCTAAATGATTTATCACTCATGCTATCACTTCTCTCCATAATTGCATGGGGAGTCTTTGTAATTCAATTGTTTATTCGTTTTCCGATAATGAGAGAAAATCTTGTTTGGATGATGATAGGGATGATTGCAGTACAAATAGGATACATCCAGACCTACTCGAAAAATCCAAACTTTCCTGAAAACCTTAGTCTGGGTATGCTGGCACCAATTATTCTTGTAAATCTAATTTTTTCATTCCTCGTAATTTTTGTTGTACATAGGGCAGTTATTGAGACAAGAGACGTGCATGTAATTGAGAGACATTCGCACCCAGACCCTAGAGTTGTCGCGACAGCATGGAAGGATCATAGCCTGAGATTATGGAGTTTGGGGCTAGGGACATGGATGGTATTAGTGAATATTTTCTCTTGGTCATCATCAAAATCTATTGCACTAAGACCTATATCTGCAGAAGAAACTGTTTTTAGTTATCCTTGGCTATACCTTATCTGTAGTGCAATCTCAATTTTCTTACTAATACATATTATTTGGTATCCTCAATTCATGCTAGGGGCAGCAGGAGATAGAATTCAATCGGTAAGAGCAAGGGAAGTTTCTGGAGAGATTGATTACACATCTACAAAAGACATACAAGGAATTTGCCCTATATGCAAAGAAGAAACAGCTGCGATTCAGAAAGCAAATGGAAAGATAACTATACCATGTGAATACAATTGTGGCGGAGTTGGAACGCCAGGTTCTGTATGTGCAGAGTGTGAAATGACATTACCTACAAGAATTAATTGCAATAACTGCAATTCTAATACTACTATTTCGAGTCATTTTAGTCGGCAAGATGCATGGTAATTTGAATATAATCTTAATAGTTGGTTGTTAATATGATCTGGGGTGTAATTTTAGAATTTATTCTTTACATCTTTATTGATGTTATATTCGCAATAATATTGGAAACCATTAAGAAAATCTATAATGTATTTATTTGGATGATTAATCTTTTCAAAACTGTAATTTTTTCTATATTCAGCGAGGTATCAGAAAAAACAAAAGAAAAAAACTTAGAGTCGAAAGAGGTTAATTTTGAGGGAGAAAATGCGATTAGTGTAATTAATGCATCGAAAACAAGAGATGAAGATGTGTTCAAATTACTAGTTGGCTTCTCGGTCACTTTAGTATCAGTATTTGTCGTAGCAGTAATACTTCTATGGCTATTTTTTACAATGAATGGAGAAGCATTTGGTTTCAGCCCACCTCAATCTTTAGTCACTTGGGAAGATGAATACAGAGATATGACTGGAATAAATGAAATTGAAGGATTGGATGGAACAGGAATATCATTATGTATAGTAGATTCAGGAATTGATACATCACATCCTGATTTGAAAAATATCAATCTTATGGGTTGGAATGATGTTATTAATTCTAGTCCAAATCCATATGATGACGATGGTCATGGAACTGCAATGGCGGGAATAATTGTTGCAGATGGAGGATTAAATGGAATAGCAAAAAATGTGAATTTGTATGTTGCGAAAGCAATTAATTCGGACGGTTCAGGAACAGACGATGGAATTGCAGAAGCAGTAGATTGGTGTGTTTCACAAGATAGCGATATTATTTCTTTAAGCCTAGGCGGCGGGCAAGGTATTGGTGGGGATTTATTCACAACAGACTCACTTGAAATCGCGGTTGAAAATGCAATAGAACAGGGAGTTTACGTTGTCGCAGCAGCAGGAAATGATGGTGAAAATGATGACGGTGATGTTTCATCTCCTGGTTCAGTTGAGGATGTCATTTGTGTGGGAGGAGTAACTAGACTTGGCAACTCATGGTCTGGAAGTTCAGAAGGAGATAATAATGGTAGATTATGGCCTAATCCAATTCTGCCAAGAAATGATCCAGATAAAAAGCCAGAAATAATCGCACCAGGACTTGAGGTTCCTGTATTAATGACAAACTCAAATTCTTGGTGGGGATGGTCAAGTGGGACCTCTGCTTCAACAGCATGGGTTTCAGGAGGGTTAGCACTATTCCTTCAGGAGTATCCAGAATTTCAAAGAAATACGAATAGTGATTCAACTAAGATTGAAGAAATTAAAAATCTATTAAGTGAAAACTCCCAGATGAAAAATGGACAAAGTCAACATGATGATCATTTTGGATATGGAATATTTAGAATTGATTTATTAATTGATTCAGCAGATACTAATTCCTCCAATATAGAGAGTAAAATGAATATGGAAAAAATACCCGTTAGAAAAAATATATTTGATATCTTTCAAATCGAACGACGAATAACAGCAAGTGTTCCACCAGATAATTCTATGAATGCCATTGAATGATTATCATTACATTCTTTTATTAATTCCATCCATTGATTAAATGACTCTACTTTCTTTTGTGCTTCATTGGGTTCTTTTCCTTCCTCTGGTACACCAACATCACCTGTAGGGACTTCTGGTTCTTTAACAAGTATGAATCCACCCTGAGAAATCACATTTAATGCAGCATTTGTAGCTGATGCCCTCTGATTTTCCGGTAGATCGATAATTATCAGATCTATTGGTTGAGGGAGAGGTGATGGTTGTGCACTAGATGGTAATGCAGCTGCTGCAATTGACCAAGAAGAGGTTTCAGCAGTTATTTCTTGCCACGACCTTGTCAAAACCTGTGTCCATTGTTCAGAAGAATGACGGCGAATAAGACGATCAATTATTACGCCAAATTTACCTGCGGGTTCAATAATCCGGAATGTATCTGGACGAGGCCTAGTTTCCGAAGGGGGATTGGCTGGATCGCCTGTCCATAAGTCAAGTAACCAAGCAGTTAGGTGACCAATTCCTCCACCTACAAGCACAGCATTCCTAGCAGGTATTTTAGAAGCAATGTCCCTAATTTTAACTCTAAAAGCACGCGATAGAGGTATTAAATTCATATGTAACATTTGTTGACCGATATTAGCTGCTATTTCCGGTTCTTGATTACCAAAATCAGATTCTAGAGACAGTAATTTTTCAAACATTTCTCGCTCAGACATCTGAGGTAATCCGATGCCGCCCCCGCCACTCATGTCAATGGCTATATTAACTTCAATTTCAACCATCCCATGTAAGGATGGCTTCAATAAAGGGAGTCTTGTCGAAGGTACATGGAAGATACGGACATCGATGAAGAAGTATTTGATGCTGCAGTATGTCCTGAATGTGCAAAAATGACTGAACATGAGATTCTTAAAAGAAACTTAAGAGGGAATGGAGAAGATTTGTTGATCAGATGTGTTGTTTGTAGTAATGTCCATAACCTACAGTTAAGGCCTCCTAAATCAGTGTTAATTAAAACGACATTATCGGATAGAATGGATAGTGAATTGTCATTAATTGAAGCAGATGAAGATGAAAAAATAAACAAAAATGATTACTTCCAGCACGAGGAACAAACCTATAGAATTACAAGGATAGAAGATTCTACTTCTAGAGAATGTAGAAATCTAAATGCTGGGGAAATATCTGCAATGTGGGCAGTTAGAGTTGACCGAACGATAGTTCCTATCACAATGACTGAAGGAGATATTAGTGTGCCTAGCAGTATAGAATGCGAGCCAGATAGAATTTTTTCCTGTGGCTCCATTATGCAAATGAATGGAAGAAGATGGAGGATCAGAGCTCTCCATACAGGTAAAGGAAGAACTCTAAATGGGAAAAGAATCGCCAGTGAGATTAGAAGAATCTACTTACATGTCCCAGAAGATAATAATTGAAATAAAGCATTTTGATTTATTTTCGGTTAGTCCAAGGCATAATAATTGTTTTAGTAACGTGCCAAGCAATATCGGGATTTTCTCGAATTCTCCTAACTCCATACTCATACCATTTCGTGCCATAAGGGACATAAACTCTAGTCAAATGTCCCTCAGATGCTAATTTTCTTCTAAGATTTCCTCGAACTCCTAGAAGAAATTGGAACTCATATCCAGGACCCTTTCCGACTCTAATTCCAAAGGAGTTATCTCTTGAGTCATTATTTACTGACATATTCATATCATGTAATTTTTCTATACTGTGTTCGATTATTGGGATATCGTGTGAGGCAATAGCAGTGTAACAACCCATTTCTAACATTAAATCTATACATTCATTAGTTGAATCTACTATTTCTTGATATTTTGTATAAGAAATTTCTTCTGATTCTAAATAAATTCCTTTACAAATTCTAAAGTCAGAAAGAGGCCCTAATTTTTTACAAATTTTAACAATATCCTCTTTAGTTCTAAATAGCCTACCTTGTAAAACCGTCCCTATATTCTGGAATCCTTTTTCTTGCATTTCCAAAACTACATCAATAGTTTCCTGAGTGACTCTATGGTCTTCCATATCTAATCTAACAAAAATATCATTTGAGGCAGCCTTTTTTAGAATCTCTTCAATATTTGATAATGCTACATTTTTATCAATTAATAATCCAAAAGCAGTTGGCTTCAAAGATATATTTGCATTAATCTGGTTGGAGACTATAGAATCCAACACTCTAGAATATTCATCAACAAAGTACCTTGCTTCTTCGAGATCATTAATCTCTTCCCCTAGTACATCAATAGTAAAACAGGTATGCTCTTCTGACATTTTCTTCATTAAATCTATTGCTGATTCAAGATTTGATCCTGCGACATAACGGCCTGCTATACGCTTAACTAAAAATTTTGGAGCAATTGGCATCAAACTAACAATGATTTTCCCAATCACTCCCATAGACTGTCGAAGAGAATTAAAGATTTGATTATTCTCTTTGAGAGATTTGCTTGCCACGTCTAACTTCTATACCTAATTCTTCCAATCTTTGAATAATTGCAGAACGTTCCCAACCCTTGAATGATTTCCTATCTAAATGAGCAAAGATCCTATTATTAGGGAAAGAGATTTTTGTTGAATCAACCACATTTTTAATACATTCAGACCATGGTCCCGAAGGAATTTGAGATTCAGATTTTTGATCGAAAATTAAAGAATAATTTGCTATAACGTGACCCAAGTTGATTTCTGAGTCAATAATTACTGCTTTATGTCTCGGAGCATAGTGGCCACCACCGAAACCAATCATAACTTCCGAATTTGGATTGAAATATTTTAATTCATCATCAAACATCCCTAATACATCTGAGATTACTTCGGCCCAACATTCAGCTACATCTTCTCTGCTCCATTCATTATCGGTTGAACCAATTTCAATATACAAGGTAGGCGTTTTTAATATGGGGCCATGATGAGTTGTTTCTAGGGTTAAATCGAAATCATCATCTAATTTTTTCTCTCTAGCTAACTCGTTCATTCTCCTGAATAATGATGCAAAATATTTGCTTGGAGGAACTAATATCCCATTTCTTCCTCCCGATTTTCCTTCCTCACCATATGGCAAAATACCAGGGATTCCGATAGCATGCAAAGTCATTGCAGGCGTATTAGAACGCGAAACATGTCTAGATAAGATGAGTACCTCATCAACAGAGAGATTAGTATTTTCACTAAAAATGAGATCTATATCATCTGCTCTAATATGAATTTGGTCAATTAATAATAGATATACTCTATTGCATTCATGGATATAATAATCTCCTAGAGATGAAGAAAAAGACTCACTCCAACCATCTAAACGCCTCATAGCATCATATAATGTCATTGATGCAGTATCGGATTTAGAAGCCACTACAAGTACTCCCATAAGCATCCCAAAGAGAGTTTAATTTTCAATCCTCTGAACCACACCTTGAAACACTGGCCTTTAGAGGAGTTTAACATGGGAACTTCAGAAATAGGTTTTGCACCTATTAAAATAGACTCTGGAGAGAAGATACATGTAATCTCAGGCGTATCCGGTCAATTGCTGAAAGTTGATGAAAACCTAAATCCTATTGCAGATGTTAGTCAACCATTTCCTGCTATGATTACATCAAGTACAATAGTAGGGGAAAGGTGGATAGGAGTTTGGATCGAAAGAGAACTTAGACAGGCGAGAATGGCTGCATTTGATTTGAATGAAGAATGGGTAAATGGCGAAAAAAAGGCCGATTTAAGGAGTAATAAATTAAATTTTCATCTACATCCTTCATCTAGTACTTGGTCACAGATACTGGATTCTGAACCAACTGCATTATCAGAGGTTGATAATTCAATTTGTTTTTCTACGATAAATAGAGGTATTTACAGAATCGATAGCGAATCAAATGAAATATGGAGATCTGAGATTCCTAAATGGAAAGATATTGAAAAAATAAACTCATTAGATGAAATAATTGGATTTGTAAATACTGAAGAAGGTATAGTATTAATTTCAAAGGCAGGAGGATTTGCCATTATGGATAACGAAGCAAATATAATCAAAAAAGGAGTTCTTAAAATGCCAGAAATAATTACTGGATTTCTTTATGAAAAAGATGAAGGTTGGTTTATTAAACTGAATGGGAAATGTTTTGCAACTCTGTCGTCATTAGCTGAAAAACCAAAAATTTACAAAGTTTCAGGACCAGTTTATGATGTTAAAAACATCAAAGGCGATTGGATCTGGACTGGATGGAGACATGATGGGAAACTGAATAAAGATGGAAATTTAATAATTGTGCCAAGAGAAAATATCGGCATCGGCATTATTGAAAACAATGTCCTTACCAATGATGGGAAATGGGAAGAAATTAGAATTTAGTTATTCTTCTTCATCATTTGAATTGTAACCACACTTGCCACAAACTTTCCTGTCATTATGAATTCCCAAGAAGACGCCTGGGCCACAATTAGGGCAAAACTCGCCTTTACGAACTAAAGAATCACCCTCTACTGAATATTTTGACCACTTAGATTGTGGATTAGGTCCTTCTGCCATTATTCATCTCCTCCTGTTTCTTTTGGAGCACGAGTCTTTTCATGCCTATCTACAATAAATTTTGGTTCTAATGATGCTGATTCTTCCGAATCATAAATCAGTGCAGTTCCAGTAGTTAATGGTCTCCCATATCGAGTATTTACATTCTTAACAAAGATCAATTCTTTTTTCGAGCCGGGTTCGGCTTTTGCAGCAGCATTTATCATTTCGGAAAGTGTTGGAGTAGGGAGGTTTGTATGATTCCATTCAAAGGTTAATTCAACTCTCCCAAGTAGTGGGTTTTCTTTTCTTTCAATTATTTGCATATTTATTTCCTCCTTATCTTATATTTACCTTCAGAGCATAAGTTCCAGGACTTGTTACATTCAGTCGCGCTGCCACTTCAGATCGCTTGGGATTAAGAATTATCACATAGCCCTGCCAATCAGTAGTCACAGGTGCATTCGGACAATGTTTACATTGAGGGATGTCTTTTTTATTTTCAGGATCTGGCAATATACGATAGCATTCGCCACAAGCAAATGGTTGCTTAGCCATTTTAATCCTGCTCCTGAATCCAAGAATATGCGCCAAGTCCATCCATTTTACAATTTAATCCAATCTTACTTGCTCTAGGATCATTCTGATTAATTGCCTTAGAGACTACACGAGAACGTATGTAAGAACCCTCTTCTAGATACTTCCCACTTGAGGCACCCTCAATTCTCTTAACCCCTAAGTTCACATTAATAGGTTCGTCAAGAATCTGCGATTTGTGTAATAAAGCTTCCATTGGCCCTATTCTCACGAATGCTCCATATTCAGAAATTTCAGAGGCATAACCATCTACAACTTCATTATTCTCCATATTGAATAATAAAGCCTTGAACTTAACACGCTGATAAATAGCACCATCTCCATGAATGATTTTTCCACGTCCTAAGGGTTCGTGATCAAATGTTAAAACTGTGTAGTTTTCATCTGGGTCAAATCGACCTTCGAATGCGTCATTTGCTAATTCATCTATGTGGTCAACTAGATTACGTCCTGCACGAATATATTCTGCAGGTATTCTTATTGTATCTTCGCGGGTGACTATGCTGTACATGCCTTTTTCCTCCATTAAACGGACTGCTCCGAGGTTTGTCGGAGGAAGGCAGAAGACCCCCCGTCCCTCATCGGCAAAGCCTCCAGAGGAGAAGTCCGTTGAGTCGCCGACTTACCTCCCCTGTATAAGCACAACGGATGATTAATGACTTCGGAAAATGAGATTTACCTCACAGACCGTAGGTCTGGATGATAGTTTAGTGCGAATGTTCAAGTGGGTATTGAACCCCATTTAGACCCTGATGCGAGGGTTCACTATGTCAAGTCAATTGAACAAAGTTACTATTTGTTTGATTATGACATCTCTTTTAGTACTAATGCCTCATTCCGGATTCTTAACAAATGATGGAAATCATAGCATGGAAATTGATAGGAAATTAATTGAGTCATATTCCTCAGATTCTGATTCGGTTTGGGAAGATGGTGGGCAACCTTGGCCTCAACCAGGAAGAACTTCGGGGAGAGAATCAACTCCTCCCAATCATAGTCCCGATGGAGGGGCAGGGATAGGCACCCCCGAAAATGCTACAGAATTACAGTCAATAGTGAACCCAGTAATAAACTGGCAATACAACAACTATGTTTATTCGACTGATGCATTTGCTACGCCAATTGCCGATCTATCTGAATCGATTGTATCTGATGATGATTCTATAGAAAGGTGTGGAGGAGATTCATTATTCACAATAATCATACAAACCGAGGATGTTGGAGGTAGCCTACATAGCTTTCTTAGAATTATAGAAGGAGAAGATGCAGATCTTGCGTGGGAAGTTGATTTAGGAGAAACTGATGAAATAAAAGCATCTCCAGTAGTTGTCGATTTAGACTATGATGGAAAACAAGAAATCATTGTTTCCTTCGATTTAAGTGGGACATTCTATGTAAAAGGATATTCTCCTGAGTTAATATGTACAGTTACTGGTTGGTCACCGGGTGGCAGCCACGTCACAGAATTATTGTGGACTTACTCAGATTCAACATTAATGATTGGAAGTACAGATGGACCTTATGTGAGTAGTGCATATGGTGGGCACAAACCTACTGCTCAACCTTTACTTGCAGACTTAGATTTAGATGGGACCGCAGAATTAGTACTCTCATTGATTGAAAAGAACTCGGATGACCCTGTTATCTTGGCATTGGATATCACTGGTACTTCTGCTACTTCAATTTGGGAAAAAACATTAGATAAAGGGACTCATCCGTCAGACCCTTCATTTGTACAAACCGATGAAAATACTGCTTTCGTGATATTAACATCTGTTCAGAGTTCTACAAGTGCTATGTGGTTATGGAAGTTGGATGCAGCAGATGGGGATTCGAACTGGGATGGTAAGTCGCTAGAAAACCTGAATGGATTTGATTCGAATGTACCACATATTAGGCTACCAGGACCAGTTATTGCGAACTTAGATTCCGATGATGCTATGGAAATGGTCATTACCATACCATCTGATTTTGATGGTAGTAGTGCAGCATATGGAGCAGAATATTATGGCATTGAAGTTAGTGATGGGACAAAAATATGGGATTTCGAGTCATCTAATGGATATGCAGATTCTGCACCAATAGTTATCGATACAGATGGAGATGGCGACCACGATAGAGTTTGTTGGATCACATGGACTACTAACAGTTGGAATACAAATAGAGATGGATTTGCTGGATGTCATGATGATACCGATGGAACTAACCCTCAAGAAGCATGGAGTAAAGAGATTCTAGAACCGCAAGGTGCACCAAATGATGGAATCGCAGTTGCCTCACCAATATGGATGGATATTGATGGTACAGATGAACCAGAATTAATTGTACCATACGGTAGAGAATTGAGAGCTTATGACGGAGATTTAGGAACAATGGCTGGAGTAAACTCTGATTGGAATACGCCAATTACAATTAATCATAGACTTTGGTCATCTCCTTCATTGGCAGATATTGATGGAGATGCTACTTTAGATTTAATTCTGGGAGATACAATTATTTCAAATGAAATAGCCGATATAAGGCCTCAACTAGATGGTAGAAGTATAGAGTTCAGCCCAGTCGCACCCGATCCTGGAGAAACTGTTACTATTACTGTATCTTTTGAAAATGCAGGCACAGCGGAGACTGATGAAGATTCAGATGTGATACTATATGCTGATAATCAGATTATAGCTCAAGAAAGATTCGGTAATATGCAGCCTGTTGACCCTACAGGTTCAGGATCTTTATCGACATTTAATGTGGAGTGGTCAGGAAACCTTGGAGAACATGAATTCAAACTAGTCTTAGATCCTTACAGGAATATCAGTCAATCAAGATACGATAACGATATTCATATTACCACATTAAATATTATTAATCCGTATAATGCTAGTTTTGAAATACCCACCGAACCAACCATTGTAACGCCTGGCGAAAATTCTTTGTTTACACCTAATATTCGTTCAACAGGAAGGTTGGCAGGAATATGGAGTCTATCCATAGATGATATGAACTTACCAGATGGATGGACTTGGAGCGATGAAACTCCTGGAGGTATTGAATCTATAGAAATTGGAGTAGGACAAGTCTGGTCTCCAAACCTTAGAATACATGCGCCAAGTGATGCATTGGGATCTGATTCGGGTTATTTGACACTAACATTAACTTTAGATGATGACAATAATGTTTCAATCTCAGCACTTGCTGC
>CAXFIU010000026.1:0-19127 GCA_964003245.1 uncultured Candidatus Poseidoniales archaeon | reverse complement strand
GTATCTGTAGGAATTGATGTGTTGTCTGATGAGTCGGTTCCACACGCCGCTTCATCAGAATCAGACCAACCATCTCCATCTGAGTCGCCATTAGATACTATTTGTTGAGAAACTATCCAAGAATTAGTAGCCCAGTCGTCTCCAGAAGTGCCTCCGTTACCATTAACAAAATTTACCGCAAGAGAAAATGTGACATTTCCAGAACCATTGGATGGTGCCGTCCATGTAACGCTCCAAGATCTTGAATTTGAATTAGAATGTGTAACTTCTCCATTTTGTAATTTAGCATTGGCGCCAGGATTTGACCAAGAACCTAAATCTGCATCTAAATTAAATCCACCTTTAGTTCCAGAAGGACCCCCCGTCCCTCCAATATTCAATGAATAAGCTGTGTTTCCTTCGTAACCTGCACTCGGAATCCCTGAAAGAGTAGGAGTCATTCCTCCACTACTTCCATGGCATCCACAACCATTTGTCGACGACCCGGTGACGCCGCTACTATATCCAAAAGTGGTTTCTGAAACAGATAACATCAGTAATAGTACCAAAACCACAGTCATTCGTTTTTCACTCTTCATACATTATTTCGTGTAATTACTACTTATTGTATTTATTGGGTTTCTTTCTTTTTTTGCTCATTTTATGCATCATTGATTAACATTTTTATTCAACCATTCTATATCTTTTCAGAGAACTTCCTTCCGCTAAACTCTTTGACCTGTTCTCCATGAAGTATCATGGACGCGAGAGCCCAAGCAAGCAGAATTCTTGAATCAGTGAAATCTTCTGGAATACATTATCGTGATAGTTTACCTATGATTGCGAGTGAAAATATAATTTCCCCCCTTGTCGCTGCTGCTGTTAATTCAGATCTTCATGGCAGATATGCTGAAGGCTTACCTGGTAAAAGATATTATCAGGGTTGCGATGATTTTGATACCATAGAGTCTATCGGCATTGAATCTGCTAAGCGTGTGTTTAATTGTAATTTTACTAATATTCAGTCTACTTCTGGAACAGTTTCAAATATGGCTTCACTGAAGGCTTTAGTTAAACCCGGAGAGACAATTACTGCAGTATCAACCGCAGATGGAGGACATATCTCACATGCAAGGATGGGCGCAGTTGGAGTCCGAGGATTGAATCTTGTCACTTACCCTTGGGATATAGATAGGATGGAGCCAGATGTTGATGCATCGGCGAAAATCATAAGAGAAACTTCTCCAAGTTTAGCTCTATTCGGCCAATCAGTTTTCCTTTTCCCAACACCGCTGGAAGAGCTCTCTGATGCAGCTCATGAAGTCGATGCCAAAGTAATGTATGATGGCGCACATGTGCTTGGATTAATTGCTGGTGGCCAGTTCCAAGATCCCCTAAGAGAGGGCGCAGATGTTATGACGGGAAGTAGCCATAAAACATTCCCTGGGCCTCAGGGGGGCTTCGTATTGTCAGACTCATCGGATGAAAAATTCCACCGTAAATTAAACAATTCAATATTTCCTGGTACTTGTTCATCATATCATCTTCATCATGTAGCCGGAAAGGCTGTAGCTCTTGCAGAGTTTGAGGAGTTCGGTGAAGAATATGCTAGAGACATTGTTGCTAATGCGCAATCTTTAGCCTCGGCATTGGCAGCCGAAGGATTTGATGTATTGGCTGAAGATAGAGGTTATACAGCAAGCCATCAGGTATTGACAAGACACGGAGATATTGATTCAGGTGCAGGAAGAAAAGCAGCAGAGGTACTAGAAAATTCAGGAATTATAACAAATATGAACATGTTACCTGGAGATACTAAAGCAATGCAACCAAGCGGACTTAGACTTGGTGTGCCTGAGTTAACTAGGGTGGGGATGGGAACTGATGATATGATAGATGTAGCTCGCTTTTTCGCTAGAGCACTAATCCAAAATGAGGATACTTCTAAAATTAAATCCGATGTAAAGACATTTAAATCAGATTTCCAGACTGTTAAATATTGTTTTGAAAGTGGTCCAGCATATCCTAATTTAGAATAATTATCTTAACATATACTTTATGAAGAAATCTTTGATACCAATAATATGCGTACAATCCGACACGTCGCTGTATTGTTAGCATTCCTAGTCTTAAGCCCTGGTTGCTTGTCATTATTTGGTGGTGAAGAATCAGACTCAGAATTGGTTAATTGTGAATTAGAGCCAAATAATCCTGATTGTGAGATTGGTGGAGTTACTGAAGATGACTGTTTTTTCAACGAAGTTTTCACGGGTGATTATTGTAGGCTGATGACATCTCCTGAGAATCTAGATTATGGTGAAGAATCATTATTACTTGTAGTAGGTCAAACTATTCAGGCTTTGACCCCTAGTTTTACTGGAGATGGGCCACAGAATTGGCTAATTAATCCGAGATTGCCCGAGGGGCTCAATTTAGATCTAGAATCAGGTGTTATCTCAGGAGTTCCTGAGTCAGAGAGCCCACTAACTAGTTATACAATAATTGGTAAAAATATAGTGGGTTCTAGCGTATATATTATTGATATAGAGATTTTATCAGAGCCACCCGAGAATATTACTTATTTCACAAATGAAATATTTTGTACACTTTCAAAACCTTGTGGAATCAGTAGTCCATATAACTCAGGAGGTTTGATTGAAAATTGGGAAGTTATCCCTGCTTTGCCCTTAGGTCTTGAGATTCTTGATTCTGGCGCCATTTCAGGTACCGCACAGCAACTTGGAGATAGTAATCACACTATTTCAGGCTCAAATTCAGGAGGTTCAGCATATACCGATATTAGAATAATTACTATTCATGAAGAACCTGTAAATTTATATTATTCAAGTCATTTTTTCCAATGGTTCCTTGACGATAATATCGCAGAGTCTCCGAATATAGAAGGAGGTGAGATAATTAATTGGACTATAGAGCCTCCATTGCCCGATGGCCTGACATTTAGTCAAAATGATGGTTCAATTATTGGTATCCCTTCAGAGCTCCATGCCATAAGGGAGCATTATGTTACTGCTACAAACACGGGTGGTTCTATTACTACAACTATTCTTATTTCAGTCCAAGACATTTCTCCGACGAATATCCGTTATGAACCATATTTACTTAATCTAATCGTTAATGAGGAGATGTCAGTCCTATCTCCTAGTTGGTCAGATGGTACACCCGAAAGTTGGGAAATCTATCCTAATCTTCCTCAAGGACTTACCTTAGATCGTCAAAATGGTGAAATATCTGGGAATCCTATTTATGTTCAGGAATCTACTAACTATCAAATTTGGGCAAATAATACAGGAGGTTATACTGAAACTCAAATTAGTATTACTATCAGTAGTTTACCTCCGGATGAGATATATTGGTCTGAATCTGAATATGTCTTAAGTTCGAACACAAGTGTCTTAATTCCAGTAACTAATAATGGCCCTTATATCGATACTTGGGAGGTTTCACCTTCTCTTCCATCAGGACTTATCATACTAGATAATGGAACAATATCTGGTATTCCAGATTCTCGGACAGATTGGAATGAATATACTATATGGGCAAATAATACAGGAGGAGCTGTCGGCCTTAGTATCTGGATTGTAGTTCATGATTTACGTGCTGACCAGAACGACTTACTCAGAGGCATGTCTGAAGCCGACTTCGGTGGATGGCCATCTCCTATTCTTCCTATAGGGGAATGGGCATTTCCAGTAGCTTTTGAGTCTAGTGGAATTCCGGTTGTATCTGCATCTCATGTAGGTAAAGGTAAGATTTTAGGATATGGTCATGAAAGTTGGGTCGATTATACAAATCATCCATTTTCTCTTAGAGCCGTAGAGTGGGTATGTGGAGAAAATGCCGAAGTTGGTTTAGCTTATGGTGCAGGCTTTGATGACTTTGAGAATAAATTACAGGATGCTGGACATAATGTACATCTTTCAGTTACTCCTTCTGATTTAACAGGTATTGATTGTCTACTTGACGAGTTTTGGAATGGTCATGATGATAATGACAATACAGCTCTAGTAGATTTTATGAATTCAGGAGGTGGTGTAATAATGGGTGGACATGCTTGGTATTGGTCTTATTCAAATACGGACGTTGCCCATAATTATCCTGGAAATAAGATTGCTAAATCTACAGGTCTCTTTGTATCAAGTGACTGGGGTTATAATGACGTTTATTTTCAGAACATTCCTCATGAATATTCAACAATTAGTAATGCTATTGCAGCGGTACTTGCCGATCGAATTGATGGCATAGAAATGGCTAATGATGATGCAGCCGTAGCTTATTCTGCCCTGTCAGATTGTACTGGCATCGTCACTCTTGATTATACGGATTTTTGGACTCCCTTACGCCATTTAGTCAATCAAACTGGTTATACTGTAATTCCATACTCAACTCTCTGGAGCTCAACTGGTTATGAATTAGGTGCTGATCCTGTTGCCGATATCATTTTGCGTTTAGAGGATGCTTTGATGTTTAGTCTTCCAGCAGATGAATTACCTATACATCCTAGTCATGTAGAATTTCCAGGGGAGGTCCCATTAAATGCAACTAGAATCACTAGAACCGTTACTGTAAATGGGACTCAGAGTGGCCTTCCAAGTAATTTTGGTTATTCGAATCCTAGAAGTTCTTTACGTATGTCAACCGGACTCTATGCACCTCCTGGAGAAATAATTACAATTGTTGTAGATGAAGAAGTTTCAGAATTAGGATTTTCCATTTTAATCGGCGCTCATACCGATGGTCTTTGGAATAAAGAAATTATTAAGAGACACTCGAGAATATATAGGACTTGGTCTATAGAAAATACTACAACTGTCGTAGCCAATGCCTTCGGAGGTCCGATTTACGCTTATATTCCTGCGGGTTCTTCCTTTGGGGAGATTAATGTGACGATTTCTGGAGCAATTAGAGCGCCCTTGTTTGTATTGGGCGACACTTCAGATTTTGAATGGATTTATTCTGAGAAAGAAAATCCAGCCCCTTGGGCCGAACTAGTTTCAAATAATTTTATTATGACTGTCCCAAGTTCTGAAATTCGTAATCTCAATAACCCCAGTCAACTGATGAATTGGTGGGATAGAGCTCTTGAAATGGAGCATGAATTGTACGGTTTTGAGCCATGGCCTAGGGTTGAAAGAGCCGTATTTGATGCCCAGATTTCAGTTGGTTGGATGCATTCTGGTTATCCATTTATGGCCCACGATTTAAGCGTACCAGATGTTGTTAATTATACACATATGAGTGAAAATGGAGATTGGGGAATGTTTCATGAATTAGGGCATAATCATCAATGGATGCCTTCTACACTTCCAGGTACTACTGAAACAAGCTGTAACTTCGCTAGTGTATACTTGATGGAAGATTTGGTAGGTGTAGAAGGGCATGGTGCGGTAGATCCTGAACAGAGGAGAAATAGGATGGAATCTTACTTTAATGATGGTTCTAACATCTCTAATTGGTCTGTTTGGACCGCTTTGGACACTTATCTCATTATTAAGGAAGAATGGGGATGGAATCCAATAACTGAATCATTATCTGTATATTACGATCTTTCTCCTGATGAAGTACCTTCATCCGATAATGAGGAGTTCAATGCATGGGTATTACATCTCTCAAACGCAACAGGGTACAATTTAGCTCCTTATCATTCTGCATGGGGTTTTCCATTAAATGAGAATACTTATGCTGCACTCGAACATCTGCCTGTATGGGTTGAAGACCCATTAAGGAGTGATTTCTTTTCCTATGAAGCTATTATCCGGAATCTAGACTCCAATGATGAGACCACAAGTACTACCGATATCTCTTGGGAGACTTATGATAATGGAACTAATACCTCTTTGACATTCTATTATGGTACTATTGATATGGGTAACCAGTCTTCAGGTTGGTCTAGTAGTCAGAATCTAGGAGGTACTTCTGTGGGTAATCATTCGACCACTATAACAGGTTTGTCTTGGGGTACTACATACTATGGTCGAATACAGGCATCCAGTGATGACAGAACAGTCTGGTTCGGTCCAATAAGTTGGACTACTGACTATCCTTTGGACTAATTGAATCGTCTCAAAACTTCTTCAAATGATAATTTAGGAATATACTTCTCATGCAATATAGCTAATGGAATCCAAATTGCTGTATGGACAATTGTTGTAATGAATGCCAGATATATTTCTAATCTTGGTAGATCTTGCATGAAATATGCTATAAAACCTAAAATGATGAAGTGTAAAACATAAATTGACAGCGATAATCTTCCAGCAGGTTCCAACCATGAGTACTTATCGCCACCCGTTGGTGCCCCGCCTAGTATTTCATTACCTTGAAGAATTCTAAATATAATAATTACAAATATTCCTGATGTAAAGATAAACATGGTGTTAGAAGGGAAGAAAGTCAGAATAGCATGACCTTCAGTTAGAGCCCAAGGAATCTGTTCATAAAATGAGTAAAACATACTCGCAATTATTATTACTAAGCTTAATTTGATTATTGGGTCAATTCTCTTCAGATTACTGTTTTGCTCCTCGATTAAACTCCCTAGGACTATGAAAGATAACCATGGCAATGCAGGATAAGTGCCATTCAACAGTAGCCTCTCGATCCATTCTAATATTCCCGCAGATGAAACCCTCTCTATCCAGTTCAAATCACTTCCATTTAGATCTCCTATAATAGTCGGTGAAAGCAAGAATATGATTAGTAAAGTCATCTTCGTCCTTTGAGAGATTTTTACTAACATAGGTCCGAATATTGAACCTATAGCTAGTAGAGTTAGTACTCCGGGAGTCATCCAAAGAAACCGGCCACCTCTTTCCAAATTGAGAGAAATATTGACTATTAATTGACATAATATCAAAATCATTACACGTGGAAAAATCCAATTAATCCAAGCCCGAGTACTATCTGCAGAATCTTTTCTTCTTTTAGCGCTCCTGTATATCCCCCATCCAGATATTGTTACAAACATCGGTGCTGCCATCCCGCCAATTGAAGCAGAGAAAAATGCAATTGGATGTCCTACAGTAATTCCTTCTGGAGGAATGATTGCTGCAGTATGAACTTGAACCATACAGAGTATTGCAATACCTCTAATCCGGTCAATATGTTTCAATCTCACAACATCACTCTACAATGATGGGGCAATGGTCAGAATGATTGAACCCTTCTATGAAGGAATCCCATTAACTCATTCTTCTTCTTCTGATGAGATTTTCATTCCACCATTTACTGCTAGACCTAATCCTACAAGATAAATTACTAATTGTACAATATTCAGATAACTAATTGGTGCAGGTGCATCAAAATTAGTGAATCCCATTATTCCCATACTATCTGTAGCGCCTCTGACGCCTTCAGCATCTTCATCACCTATCTCGCTATGGATAGCAATTTCGAATACTGGATAAGCATCAGTTGCCCCTTCACTTAGATCAGGACTATCATATCCTAAGCCTCTAATGTCCAAAACGAATTGTAGTGTTCCATGACCATACATTACTGCATTTGTATTAGGTTCAACTTTCATATCCACATTTCCATTAAAGTACAGCCCCAATACTCCTGGAGTTACTGAAACTGGAGAAAGGCTAGGTGGAATTAATTTCGATTGAATATTATGTTGAGTAGCATCTAGAACTATACTATGTTCAACCATTGGTATTCCTTTGAATTCTACTTCATCACCGACTTCTGTTGAAGCAACTGCGTACCCTCCTAGGTTATACTTGAAAGACTCATCAGAGGTCCCAATTGCGCCAATTGAGTTTCCTAATACTGCATAATCAGTGCTTGAACCTACAGCTTCTTCCATTAATCCATAATTCAGATTATCTCTATGAGGTGCTCTCCATGTCAGATATTCTGTCATTCCGTATACTTGCCCCTCTTCACATTCAATATTTTCTCCAAGATATACTCCTCCTGAACTATAATCGAAGTCACAAAATCCGTCACCATCAGAATTTACATATCCTTGCATTAATCTCTGTCCGATTGTATCGCCTCTAGTGCTCATCACATACGCCGAATAATCTCCTGTCGTCAAACCTTCAGGATGGTCTTCAGATATTGAACCATAGTATGTCTTGTTAGTTTCTAGGCTTGAGAAACAATTCTCTGCTCCGAATTGGAATTCTAATACTGCATCACAAGAACCGAATAGCCATTGATCGACAGTCTGTGTTGTGTAAGCTTCAGAACCTGTCTGGAATGTTAGTAATGTTGGCACTACAAGATCAACCATGAAATTTTTGATGTAACTTCTAAATGCCTGAGCTTCCAATGCTGTTATTCCGTAAAGGTTTGCAACATATTCGTCATCCCAGTCTGATACTTCACCACCTGTCTCAGCTCCATCTGAACCTTGTGGAAGAGTTTTACCACTGGCCTCTCCGTACATAAATTCAGAACCAAAAGATGAGGTACATTCTCCAAGAGCTGGACTAGGTCCACACATTGCATATGGGCCATCATAGAGAAGTCTTCTTACATCTTCAGGAGACATATCGATTAGACCTTCAAATGGCCCCATATTAAGTCCCAGAGGGATGTAACCTCCCTGCAATGGTTCCTCTCCACCAAAAGATTCTATCCACCACTCATCAGAATTCATGGTCCCACTTTCTCCAACTAGTATCATAGGGAATGACGCTGTATTTGCACAAAGTAGGCCACTTCCTAACCAGCAGTCCGCATAATTAGCTAAACCTAGAAGTTGTGAAAGGCCTATCCCATAGGTTCCCATTGCTTCAAAAGCATTAGCAGATGCACCGAGGAGGAATAATATATTCCCGTTTAATGGAAGTCCATTATAATCAGTTGTTTGAATAAGTCCTTGTGCTAAACCGTCTTCACTAATTCCAAATAAGACACGTTCGAGTGCAACTGGGTTTGCAATATCAACTCCACTGACTTCTTGTAGTCTCTCTCTGTTGTTGTCTACAGTGGTCAAATCTGCGCCCCCTCCATGTCCTAGGAAATTAGTTCCTGCTAGTGCATAAACTGCCCAATCTATGTGAGTTCTTTCAGGCTCTGCAACGTCTCCATATCCATACAACATTGCTCTCATTGGAGTTACTGATTCACTAGGCTCTCCCATTCCTGCCACTAACATATGTCCATAGTCACATGTTAACGCTATACAGATTCCTGTTGAAGGATCAACTGCATCATTCAATATCATATCAGCTGATGAAGTAAAATCTGGAGTCATTATTCCTGCACTAGAACTGTTATTCCATGAATTATATGCCGAATCCATTATCTGTATTGGTGCAGCTGCCTCAGCAGAAGCAGGATCCATTCCTGCACCTGTCATATATCCTATAGCTAAATTCAAAATATCTTCAGTATCTTCTGCGGACCATATACTAGGAGCTTTACTTGAGAGTTCTAATGTCATCATGTTTGTAGCAAAACCAGCTTTTGCAAATGGTTCTCCATAATCAAAACCGACAGGCCCGATTGCACCAATACTTTGAGCAGTCCACAAAATATTTACATTTCTGAAATCATTTGTCCCAGGTACCGAATTATAAATTTCCCCTACATCGCCCATACTTCCATCACGATCTAGCCAAGTACATTCTTCACACCATTCGAATACTTCATACTCAGAGTAAGTCATCGTGCCTTCGTCATAGTTATATTCTAGAATTTCTTTGTGTGAGGTAACATTGTATATCCACGGCCCTACTTTCGTATATGCATTTGAGGGGTCATCACTTGATAATGCATCAATATCTGTTAAGTTATATCCAAAATACACCTTTTCAGATGTAGATGTTGCCCATTCTTCGTCAAAATCCTCTTCTTCATCATATGCATCTGTTACTTGTTGCGCCATTCCATCTGAAATCATACCATCAAATGTAGATGTGATTAATGTTGCATTCAAGGCAACTAGCATTATCCCTATTACTAACATTGTTGTTGCACTATTTTTCTTCATTCCGTCTAGCATACTGTCCACTCTATACCTATTACGAAAGCATTTAGGAAATAAGTGTTACAGTGTAAACCTAGTGTATTTTTTTTCACCTAAATGGTCATTTTTTCTTTATGGGAATAATTATTGCAGTAAACCGTCTACGATAATCATGAATGGAAAGTATGTAACAACTGTATTCATTTCTTTGTTGTTATTTGTAAATACATTTGTTCTTATTTCTTCCCATGCCAATGCTGACACTCTTCAAGAAAGCAACATTGCTTCTCATTCCTATGATTATGACGTTTATTATCAGAATGTAGAATCTCTATCTGGTGAACTACTACATGCCGAATTATATGGAATAATTCGTAATCATACAGTTGTCAGCTATAGTTCGGTTTGGGATCATCTCCGAGAAGTTGATGAAGATCCATTGAACAATGCCAATGTTATTCTTTTTTACATGCAAAGGTCACAATCGGAAAATGATACTTGTGGCGATGGTAATGAATGCACTAGTCAGTCCTGGAATAGAGAGCATGTTTGGCCCAAATCTCATGGTGATTTCGGAACCAGTATGACTAAGGTTGCAGGAACTGATTTACATTCATTAAGGCCGGTTGATAACACTGTTAATTCCGCAAGAAGCGACAAAGACTTTGGAAATGCTACCAATTCACATTGGGAATGTACTGAATGTGACTCTTCAACCGACTTCTGGGAACCTTCTGATGTGACTAAGGGAGATGCAGCAAGAAGTGTATTTTACATGGATTTAAGATACAATGGATTTGGAAATGAACCAAACCTTTCTTTGGTTAATGGAACCACTCAACCTTCTTCGGATGATGGACTTCTAGGTGATTTGTGTACAATATATGATTGGCACATTTCAGATCCAGTCAACTCATATGAGATAAATAGAAATAATGAAATATTTGCTATACAAGGTAATCGTAATCCATTTATTGACAACGAAAATTTTGTTCAAGAAATATGGGGTGAGGTTTGTGAACCTCAAAATCAGGAAGAGAATAGCGATATTGATAATGATGGTATTTTAGATTCTAATGATATATGTCCTAATGAAGACTCCACTGGATATGATGTGAATGAAGATGGTTGTTTAGATGATACCGATGGCGATGGAGTTACTGATGACTTGGATATATTCCCTTTAAACAACTCAGAATCATTTGATTCCGATTTGGATGGAGTCGGCGACAATTCCGATTCCTTCCCTGATGATCCGTTTGAATCTAGAGATAGCGATTCTGATGGAATAGGAGATAATTCCGACATGTTCCCATTTGATGCTTCTGAACAAATTGACTCCGATTTAGATGGTTTTGGTGACAATTCCGATGCTTTCCCACTAAATTCTCTAGAAAACCTCGATTCTGATTCTGATGGAATAGGTGATAATTCTGATATGTTTCCATTTGATACTTCAGAACAAATCGATTCCGATTTGGATGGAGTCGGCGACAATTCCGATGCATTTCCAAACGATTCTTTGGAGTGGATTGATACCGACTCTGATGGTTTTGGTGACAATTCCGATGCTTTCCCACTAGATCCTCTAGAAAACCTTGATTCCGATAATGATGGTTTTGGCGATAATTCCGATTTATTCCCAGATAATTCATCAGAGTGGATTGACAGCGATTCAGATGGTGTGGGGGATAATTCTGATGTATTCCCTTATTTTTCCTTTGAATGGGCCGATAGCGATTCTGATGGAGTTGGCGATAATTCTGATTTATTCCCAGACAACTCTTCAGAATGGATAGATACGGACTCTGATGGAGTTGGTGATAATTCCGATGCATTTCCTTTAGATCCTCTAGAGACCGTTGATTCAGACTCAGATGGAGTTGGAGATAATTCTGACGATTTTCCATTTGACTCTAATCGTTATGTCGAAACTACACTAGATTATGCGATGTTGTTTTCTATATTTATTACAATACTAGTTTTATTTTTCATCATTAGGAAGTAATCTCCATTCCAATTTCTTATCTCTAGATAATAAGGTTCATCTCTGAGTCGCATTCGAGTCCCCCCAAGGACCCGTAGCTCAGTTGGTTAGAGCGCTCGGCTCATAACCGAGTGGCCATCGGTTCAAATCCGGTCGGGTCCACCATTTTTACACCTAAATTTCTCTATTTTTGTAGATATTCATTTTTTGATATAACTATGATTTCATTATTTTTTCACGCTCTAATAGTGAGAACCCTAAAATACAGTTTCACACGGGATTGGTGTTATGACATCTGCCCGCTCAGTAAGACCTGTCCTAATATTACTGGCAGTTTACTTCCTAAGTATGTGGGCTGGTGCAGCAGCAGTTCATGCTCAAGGAGTAACTCCCGATGTATCTTTAACATGTGAAAACCCTCAACCAATTGAGACATATCCTGGTTCAACAAGAACCTCAATTGTGAATTGTGATTTAGAAAATCCATCGGCTCATCAGATTAAGGTAGATATTGTAATACAGTCTGGAGCACTTGTTTCAGCAGGACCTGCCTCTCTGACAGTCGGATCTGGTCTACAAACCAGTTTCCAAGTGATTCTGAGAGGAGATTTACAAATGTCTGAGGGACAGCATCAGATATCGATTACTGCAACAGTATCACAAGCTAATGGGGTTGCATACCCTGGAACTCCTACTACTTACAAGGTTCTAGCAGTTGTCAAGCAATTTAGTAGATTGAGAGTTGCTTCCGAACTTGCATTCATCCAGTTAAGGCCTAAAGTTGATTATATGGTCTCGTATGATGTTTACAATGATGGTAATGCTCTAGATAGGATGAATATTGAAATTGCAAACTATGACGAACTTAGTGACGAAGGATTCACACTCAGCCTCCCTCTTGTTAACGTTGAAATCGAATCTAAATCGCCTCCTGAAAAAGTCAGGGTTCAGATCCGTACTCCTAAGAATCAAGGATGGACTGATAAATATTATAATTTGCAATTTAAAGCAACTTCCGATTATTCTGTGCGGACAGAAGGAATACCTAATTCTCAAATCCAGTCTGTTACCCTTTACATCCGTGGAGTTTACCTACCTGGATTCGAATTGATAGGTACTACCATGATTACTGCTCTAGCAGCAGCGGCAATCGCAGGACGATTTAGAGTGTATGATAATGACGATGAAGATGATGATGGAGAACTAAGAGTTCTTGATTCTCGTTTATTCTAAATACCTCTGTAAATCTAAAATATTGACGATATCTGTCAACGGGTTGATAACCGATAATTTGTCGTGAGTAGTTAGTTAAGGTGACTCTGATGACGGATGGTGGACTTCTTGCTAAAGCAATAGAACAGAAAACTGACGAAGTAGTGGATGCAGAGATTCAATCTGGAACTTCAAATAATTCATCAATGAATATTTCTTCTTTACTAGGATCTAATAATCTTAAGATAGGATTATTATTATCGATACTTGGACTAATTTCTAGTTTTGTTACTTCTATACCTAAGTATCAACAAGATTATTCCTATGCAATTATTTTGCCGATATTATTGCTATCTGGTTCTTTCTTCTTCTTGTGGACTACTTTTGATAGGAAGAAAACTCCTGCCATAGCGATTTTTTGCATATTATTATTAGCTACTCCTTATGCAATAACGAGCTTAAGTTCATCTAGTTTAACTATAGTAGATGATGAATTATCCGATGATGCAACTCAAGTTATACTAAAAATCAGAGAATCAGGCTCATTGTTTAGTTCATCGGGAGAATCTGCCGATATAATTGTGAGATATGATGGCCAAGCAACTTGGAGTGGTAGTATTGATTTTTCCATTGATAGGGAAGATGGAATTGGTCAGTACGGATTGGTATATCTAAACGTTGTTGACATTTATGGAGGTAATTCCGATGCCAATAATCGATATACTGTTGAATTTAAATCCGGTGACTCAGATTTGACTTATACATTAGATTCGTCTTCATTACAGAGGACTGTGACCGATGTCCAAGGGGATGTTATCGGAGCTATAGGAACTGGAAATGATTGCGATAGTGGAAAACAATCATGTGTTGTAGGATTAGCCATGAGGTCTTGGTCAGGTGTAGAATCTACTGGAAATAATCGACCTAGTGGAATTCTTCATTCTAATTATAATGTTGTAGCAACTCTATATTATGAGAATACTCAGACATCTAGTGAATCTATTTCGTATCCTTCAATTACTGTAACAAATGGTGATGCAAATTGGGATTCAATGAATGGTAAGTATGGTTCAGGAGCAGAAGCTAATGTTGGAGATTATGGTTCTGAACTAGCATTGCCTGGTTCCGTCGATGACTCAACTGTTGGCATGGAATATATCCCAATTGATGATATGGAAATTAATGATTATGGTTGCTATATATTCGAGGTAATTACTACTCAAGATGAAGTTTGGTCCTCTGCACAAGGGTCTATTACAAGCCTCACTTACTATCAATATGATGAAGGTAATGACGGCTCTGAAGAAGAATCTTGGAAAGAAGTCAGTTCTTGTTAGATCTAATTTATTCTTCAACGTTGAACCTTTGATATACTTCATTCGTAGTTTGAGTTACTCGAATAAACGTCGTACATTTTGGTAAATCTTTGATTCTCCGTGCTCCAACATAAGAACATGCTGAACGAACTCCTCCTAGAATTGCCTGGATTGTAATTGCCAAAGGCCCTCTATAAGGGACTCTGACTTCTTTTCCTTCCGGTGCTCTATGTTTAGCCACTTCACCATAATGTGTTTCCATTGCTTTTGATGATGACATACCATAGAATGATTTGTACATTTTTCCATTCTTCCCTTCTACTAATTCGCCACCTGATTCATCATGTCCTGCAAACATACCTCCAAGCATTACAAAATCAGCCCCTGCTGCAAATGCCTTAGCCACGTGCCCAGGTGAGGAACAACCTCCATCTGCCATTACATGCCCTCCAAGGCCATGTGCTGCATCTGCACATTCAGCAATGGCACTAAGTTGAGGGTAGCCCACTCCTGCTACTTTCCTAGTCGTACATACAGAACCAGGGCCTATTCCTACTTTGACAACATCCGCACCTGAAAGAATTAGAGCTTCAGTCATTTCTCTAGTAGCAACATTACCTGCTATGATTATTTTGTCAGGAAAGTTTTCCCTAGTAGTTTTCACGAAATCTAGAAAAACTTCTCTGTAACCGTTTGCCACATCAATACAAATAAACTTAATATTTGCATTAGTTGCCATTTTTCTTTTTAACAATGTCAGACTTTCTTCCGTGGAACCACATGTTGCAGCAATGAAGTTTGGGTCAATTCCATCATCCCAAGCAGCAGCATATTCTCTAGTTGCATAGAATTTTTGTAAGCATGTAATCATTTTATGTTGTTGTAAAACTTTGGATATTGAAAACAATCCAGTAGTGTCCATATTCGCAGCAACAATTGGGACGCCGGACCAAGTTGTATTGGAATGTCTAAACTTAAATTCTCTTTCTAATGTGACATCTGATCTAGAAACCAGCGTACTGCGCTTAGGTCTTATTAGTACATCTTCAAAGGTTAGCTTAACATCTTGCTCTACACGCATTCGAACCTTACTACGCCAACGAAGGGGTGCTTAAGATTATTATTATTGATTAAACCGACTTTTTTTGGTGCTCGTGCCGGGATTTGAACCCGGGTCGAAGCCTCGAGAGGGCTTCATGATGGACCACTACACTACACGAGCCTTGTATGCTGTCGAGTTTACTTTCATTTAAGAAAAGAGTGGCTTGAGCGGTATAATACCATAGGAATCACTTTCACTTTTAGTTAGGCCTCTCTAATCTTCATTCATATGCTAAAGTTGAAACCACGGTTTATGAGCATAAGTATGAATAGGCAACCATCATTAATTTATCGAAAGAAACCACAACCATGTAAAATAGTAACTTTTTCAAGTCTAAATAAAACAGATTCTGGAGAAAAGAAACTAGTTCATGAAGCATTAGTTAATTTCGATGGAAATATTTCATCTGATTCATGGACTCCAATTTCAATCAAATCAAAGAACATTGAAGTTAATGCATCTGGATGGAATGGATTAATATCAAGATATAATAGATCAAAGTTAGAAATTATTGAGGTGGCTTAATGTCAAAGACAAGTCGTTTAAGGAATGAAGTAGAAACTTATCTTAATGAAAATAATACTGCCAATACTGTTGAGATATTTGATCATCTAAATAGTCGTTTTAAGTGGGGAGCAACTATGAATCAGGTTGGCAATATCCTAGCTAAGGACAATAGGTTTGAGAAAATAGGGCATGTCCGAGGTCAATTTAGAGGTAGTATCTATACAGTTTGCATCTGGTCATTAAGCTCGCAAATTGTGACGATATGAGTTATTGCTGGGGAAGAAGTCAAGTCTGATGACCCGATAAGATGCTCATGAGTGAGCGTTCTACTGTAAGTTCATGGTTTACATTATTCCGTTTTGGAAATTCTCTGACAGGGCTCATAGGTGTAATATTTGGTGCTTTACTAGCTTTAGGTGAAGTCCCAAAGGGCGACCTAGGATCTATTACAATCTTACATGGATTATCCGTTTGGGCATTTATGTGTTCTTGGAATGCATTAAATGATATCTTAGATATTGAGATTGATAAATTAAACCAACCCAATAGGCCACTTCCTAGTGGTCAAATTTCTCTTAATAATGCTAAAAAAGTAACAGCGTTTTTAATGTGTTTTTCTTTATTATGTCTCGTTTATGCAGGATATATATCATCTACTATCGAAGATGGTTTTGAAAATTGGGCTCCCTCAATTTTGATATGGTTAATGGCAATCTTTCTTCTCACTAATTATGAATCTTCAAGTAATTACAGCTTGAGACTTAAAGAGAGAGGATTGCCAGGAAACATAGCAATTAGTTTATCTGTAGGTATGGTGATTTTATTTGGAGCAGCTGGAGTATTTGATCTAACTCAACCCCGAGTCATCTCATTGTTTTTTATCGGATTTTCATATAATTTAGCTAGAGAGATAGTAAAGGATATCGAAGATATGGGTGGTGACGAGGGACGAAATACACTTGCTATGAGAATAGGTGTAGAAAAAACTAGAATATTAGCATGGATGATATTGCTATTTACAATGGTTGTAATATTAGCGCCATTTGCATTAGAAATATTTCCTCCAAACCATCTTTTGTTGGTAATTCCAGGATTGATGGTTATATTCTTAGTCAAAAGAAAGTTAGCATATGCCGAAGATCGTAATGCACAGCGTTTAATCAAAAAATCATTACAATTAACTCTACTTGGACTTATAATTAGTTCATTAATATAAATCTCTATATGTTTCCCAAGCAATTGGATTACACATATATGTCAAAAGTGACATTTGTGCCCACATCCTATTTTCCGCTTGATCAAAAACAATACTATTCTTTGAATCAATAACTCCGTCAGTTACTTCCTCGCCTCTATGAGCAGGCAAACAATGCATAAACAAATAATTATCATTCGCATGTGATACTAATTCTTCATTTACTTGAAAGCCTTCGAATGCTTCAAACTTATTTTCTAAGTGCTCTTCCCCCATAGAAACGAAAATATCAGTGTAGATGACCCCTGCATCACTTACTGCTTCAACAGGATCATTTGTTGCGATTACCTTAGCTCCTGTTTCTTTACCAATCTCTATTGCTCTGTCGACCACTTCTTGATTTGGCTCCATTCCTTCAGGTGTAGCGTATTTCACATCATGGCCTAGAATTACGCCAGCAAGTAATAAATCATGTAGAACATTATTTCCATCGCCCACCCATGAGATATGCCCATTCAGTTCATTTTTATTCTCTGTAATTGCCATTAAGTCAGCAGCCGCCTGACATGGATGATGCATATCTGATAATGCATTGATTACTGGTACTGTTGCACTTTCTGCAAGTAATTTCACATCAGAGTGTTTGAAACATCTGTATGTAATGCCATCTAGATATCTAGATAGTACTGCGGCTGTATCTGATACCGATTCACTTTTACCCAACTGGATGTCATTTGACAATAAAGTCAGAGGTTGCCCTCCTAATTTATTGACTCCTACTTCAAATGATACCCTTGTCCTTGTAGATGGCTTTTCATAAATTGAGCCAATAGTCATACCTTCTAATGGTTTGAAACCATCAGACATTTCATTATCATTTTTTAGATTAATCGCCCAATTAATTATCTCAGATAAATCTTCTTTAAAGTCATCTATAGCCATTAAATCTCTCTTTTCATAATTCATGTTCAATATCTCCTTGGAAACCATCTCTTGAGTCTGCCATCCCTCCAAAGAGAGACTGTGCGAATGTTAGTACGTCTGCTAACCCGTCTTCTTCTTCACTTGATAATGGTATTAATCCCGGTTGTATTGATGCATGCTGCATCATTCTAAGCTGTCCAATAGCAAACTCGGCTCTTTGCCCAGTATGTGCCTCATCAAGGCTATGAGCTGCTGATTCTTCATAGAGGGCAGCTTCTAAAACGTCTAGATTTTCACCCCATTCAATTATTCTTTCTAGGATTTCTGGTTCCAAAAGATCAGACTTAGACAAGAAATTTGCCGTAGGTAAACCTAATCTAAAGTGAACTATAGATGACAATAACATTTGTGATACAAATCCGCTGGGAGTCTGTGACAGCATAGGGTCAAATAGGAATACCAAACAGGCTCTTCCTTGCCCTATAACTTGTACTAGATGACTAGATGCTTCCCTGAATGCAAAGAGTTCAACTTGTCCAGGAGTATCAACAACTAATATATCTCCTGAGATACCTTCTATTTCATCAAAAACATCTTCTGCTTGCGCTGCTACTAAGTCAGCAGCAAGAATCTGCGCCCCATTTGGCCCCAAATCATATTCAGACATTACATCTGATAGTGATATTAAATCACGAACGTCAAATTCGGGGTCATAATGTACTCTCTCAGCACCAGGATCTAGATTAATGGTTAGAGCATCGACTTCGAGAAATCTTGCCCATCGTTGGAAAGCAGTAACCAAAGAACTCTTTCCAGCACCCGCAGTACCTACAACAAAGATTACTGGTGGGGCTGTCGCGTCTTGAACACTCATGTTTGACCCTAACACAATTAATTATTCAACCATTCGTTTACTTAATGTTTGAATATCTTTGACAAGGAATGATTAAACCAATCTAACC
>CAXFIU010000025.1:0-19831 GCA_964003245.1 uncultured Candidatus Poseidoniales archaeon | reverse complement strand
GCAGTTGAGGGGGGCAAATATGGAAATACTGACTGACTTCATGGATGGAGACGAGATTTTCGAAGGATTCTCACAAGGAACACTAATAATTTTCTTAGCCATAATTGGCCTTTCTATTGGTTTGGGAGTACTCGCTAGAAGATTTATATTTCCAGCATTGATGAATCTCTTTTCTAAGACTGAAAGGATTGATGGTAAAACACTGTTTGCTCCAGCATCACTAGGATGGATGGTTGGAACTCTATTCTTCACACAAGCCATAGATTATATTGCTAGAAATTGCGATCCAGTTTGGAATCAAAATTTGATATCCAGTCTTAACGAAGTTGTTTTTACTGGATTCATAATATTGATGCTAATTGCAGCCTATAGATTAGTTGATTATTTGGATGCATTTATTGTTGTTGAAGGAGATGATGATATTGCTTCAAGACGTTCATTGGCTAGTGTAGCAGAATCAGTTGGTAGAGTCGCAGTTGTTGTAATCGGTGCATTCGTCATTGCAGGATATGCAGGAGTTGATTTGAATGGACTAATTGCGGGGCTAGGAATTACTGGTTTGGCGTTAGCCCTTGCTGCTAAAGATTCTGTCTCAAATATTTTCGGAGCAGTCTCAATCCTTGTAGATCAACCATTCAATGTTGGCGACTGGATTATAGTTGATGGAGTGGAAGGAGAAGTAGTTAATATTGGACTTAGAACTACGTTGATAAGAACCTCTGCCGATACAATGATTACTGTACCTAATTCTAACATGGTGAACTCACCAGTAGAGAATTTTAGTAAAAGAAGATTCAGAAGAATAACTCCAAAGTTTGAATTCGAAGAGGATAGTAATCCAGCACATTTGAAGGAATTTTGTGAAGTTCTGCTAAACAAAGTGAATGAAGATGCTAGATCGATTAAGGAAGAAGATTCCTGGGTCAGAGTACAAGCGTTTGGAACTGCGATGGTTGTAGTAGCTGGAAACTTCTACTGCGTTTCATCTGCATCAACACAAAGAGAATTGAATGAGGATATTTTGATGATGGCACGTGAAAGTGCTGAAAAACTGAGTTTGATTTTCTTTGAGCCAAGAATGAGAAACAACAAGTGAGGCGAGACTTTGGTAACTCTTGTACTTATCAGACATGGGCAGTCACTTTGGAATGCAGAAAATAAATTTACTGGATGGACTGATATTGGACTCTCTGAGAAGGGCATCAAAGAAGCAGAAAATGCTGGAAAAAAATTAGAAGATGTGGAATTCGATGTTGTTCATACTAGTGCTCTAATAAGAGCTCAAAAAACAGCCGAGATAATTATCGAGAATAATAAGAAATCGAAAGGGATTCCTGTTCACAAAGATAAGAGGCTAAACGAAAGACACTACGGTTCATTACAAGGGCTCAACAAAAAAGAAACTGCTGAAAAATATGGGGCAGAGCAAGTTCATATCTGGAGGCGCTCTTTTGATGTACCTCCACCTGATGGAGAAAGCCTAAAAATGAACGCTGAAAGAACTTTACCTTACTTCAAAGAAAATATAATTGGAGATCTTAAAAATGGAAAAAATGTACTAGTTGCAGCACATGGTAATTCATTAAGATCAATTGTAATGTTTATTGAAAATATTTCGAAAGAAGATGTGGTAAAATTAGAGATTCAAACTGGTGTTCCAAGAACATATGTATTTGAAAATGACATCTTTACAAGAGTCAATAACTAAGAAACAGAATCTGTTTTCTCGTTCCAGACTCTTAGAATAGATATAGCTGGAGATGGGGCCAATCTTCTGTATGTATAATAAAGTCCAATAGTTAATGGAAGTAAGATTAGTGGAACTACAATATCCTCTGATTTTCCGATAATATACTGATAAAATCCGTTTCCAGAGAAGAAGCCCGTCATGAAAGAAAGTGCTGCAACAATTCGATGATTAAACATTGTTCTCTGAATTCCTGGAACTTCTCTAAGCATTGAAACTGCTGGTTCTGGCTTTCCAGACTGGTGTGAAACTGCTTCAATTACATCAAGTAAACATTGCTCATATTCCCAGAAGAAGACACCTCCTCTCGGAGTGTAGAAAGATTTCTCAGATACCCATTTCTCGGGAGCAGTTGATCTCCATCCTTCAATCATTGATTCTCGTAATTCTATGATTGAAAGTTTCGAATCACATGAGTAGTATATCCGATTAAGGTCATGAAGTAATGAAGAAAAATCTCTCATTGCTGGAAACTCACAATCTGGTTTGGCAATACTATCAGATAATCGAGGTCTGTTGAAATAAATACCATATTCTTCATCGGATTCATCAATCATATCTGAGAATCTAATGTCTCCAATGCTGATAATACAGACTGTATCTTTTGTATGAGGAGCCCGCCAAATTGTATTTGCACGTAATAGAGCCTCAAGTTTCTCAACTCTCTTATTCCATTTTCTTGAATCTCGAGGAGTAATTCTAGCATTTTCCGCGGATTTATGGAATTTCCCAATTGCTGCTGCAGATTTGAATACTATTTCTTTTGAAGTTTGTAAATCATTAGAATTTATAGCTGAAATCAACTTTGATTTGACATCAATAGTAGAGTTATTCCATTTTCTTAGAGTAATGAAATCAATATCATTCCATGAAAAACCACCTAATGGAACATCGCTCTTTTCGGTAGCTAAACTAATTCTTGCCCTTAATCTACCATCTGTACCCCATGGATAAAATTCTGCTAGCCAGTACTCTTCATTATCTTTTAATTTCAGATTGATTCCTCGTTCGGAATGAATTATTTCTTCAACCAGTGATTCATCTGATGGGATTTCCCCCCATGATTTTAGTCCTAAGATTGTGTCTTTCCAATTATTCGGGTCATTAGGTTCAAACATTTCTGATTTCATTCCTATGCCTACAAAAACAAGCCTCTGGAATCCCATGGGTGCTTCATCTTCGGAGTTAATCCTTGTCATTGCCGCAGGTTTCCAAGCAATCTTATCCTCGGTCATACTAGTTACCCGACGCCTACGAGGGAGTTGTTTACTTCATGCAATCGGTCAGGGAATCTTTGATATGGTGTCGGTTAAGGCAGCAACATGGGCGAGATATCGGACATGCCGCTAGCCGTTGACATGGATGGCACGCTAATTTTAACTGATATGAGTTATATCAGTATCAAAAGAGTACTATTAAGGAGACCATGGATGATATTTGGAGTTCTAACAAAAGAGTTGACAAACAAAAGAGCTCAATGGAAAAGAGATTTAGCAAGAAAGTTAGTATTTGATCCTGCTGAACTAGAATATCATAGCGCCTTCCTAGATTGGTTAACAGGAGAACATGCACGTGGCAGAACTCTAATTTTGGCTACCGCTTCAGATAGGATTGTAGCAGAACAAGTTGCTGCTCATGTTGGTCTATTCTCCGATGTAATGGCATCAAATGCTCAACACAATCTTCGTGGTAAAAAGAAGGCTGAGGCACTAATTGCGAGATATGGTGATATGAAATTTGGATATGCAGGAAATAGTCATCATGACTTACCTGTTTGGGAACATTCGGGGCAAATTATAGTTGTAAATCCAGAAAATAATCTTTTAGAGAAGGTAAATAATAAGGCAGATATTGTATTTGAATGAGGAATCCTCAATCCAACTACTATTAGACACAGAGTATTTTCGCAGTTACATGGGTCGTATACGCAGAGCCGCCGGTCGTCGTATCGACTCTCTAGCTAAATGGCTCCTTAAATTTAGAATTATTTCAATTCCAGCTAAAACAATTGCAAGTTCAAGCATAGCCTGGAGTTTTGTTTCTAGAACTGATAGAATAAGAGCGAATAGGCTCAAAGATAGAATAAAGGAAGGAACGATGCCAAAACATGTATCCATAATAATGGACGGAAATAGAAGATTTGCTTGGGATACAAAAATTGAAACCAATATAGGTCATAAAAAGGGGAAAGAGAAACTTAAGCAAGTTATGGATTGGATTCTAGATTTAGGAATTCCTTATCTCTCCGTATATGCACTTTCAACTGAGAATATTAAAGAAAGAAGTCAAGAAGAGCTTGATGCATTGTATAATCTATATTACAATGGATTGAATGAAATGGCAGAAGACCCGAAAATTCATGCTAAAAAAGTGAAAGTAAAAGCTGTTGGGAGGTTAGAGATGTTGCCTGAAAATATAAGAGAGGCAATTAGAAATGTTGAAGAGAAAACTGCCGATTATTCTGATTTTTTATTCACAGTATGCTTAGCATATGGAGGAAGAGAGGAAATTGTTGATGCGGTTCGCAAAGTTTCTCAGGAATATGCATCTGGTGCAATTAAGTTAGAAGAAATAGATACAAATAAAATTTCTAATAATCTTTATTCTTCAGATATACCCGACCCTGATTTGGTAATCAGAACTAGTGGAGAAGAAAGAATTTCAAATTTCTTGTTATGGCAAATTGCATATTCAGAATTACATTTCACAGACGTTCATTGGCCATCTTTTCACAAGAAAGATCTGTATGAAGCAATAGAGTCATATCAAAACAGGAGGAGAAGATTTGGTAGCTAATAGGTGTGAAAAATGTGGAAGAGATGACTATCAAAATCCTTCTGTCACAGTAGACGCAGTTGCGACAAGAGAAGGAAAAGAGGGCCTAGAATTATTGATGATAAAAAGAGGAGAAGATCCGAAAGAATGGGCTGGAATGTGGGCATTTCCAGGAGGTTTTGTTGATTACGGAGAAGATCCAGAGGATGCAGTTGTTAGAGAACTGTTAGAAGAAACTGGAGTAGTAGGAAGATATCCACTGGCATTAACAATACTGGGAAAACCAGGTAGAGACCCAAGGAAACATTGTGTAGGCCTATTTTACTTGGTAGAAGTAGAAAGTAACTCCGAACCAGTAGGTGCTGACGATGCAATTGAGGCAAAATGGGTTTCAATTAATCAACTAACACAAGAAAATGTTGCTGGAGACCACTCGGAAGTAATAGAATTACTTCGTGAATAAACATATCAGCAATAACGTCCTGCGAACTTCATGACTCGCAAGTTAAAGATTGACAATGGAGGCAAAGTTTGGGCACCTTATAGCCCTGGAATAACTGTAAGAGATCATATTTGGTTGGCGGGACAGATAGGGATCGAAGGAGGAGAGGATATTATTTCTCAGACCTCTGAAGCCTTGAGAAAAATTGACAATTTATTGGAAATAGCAAATAGTTCAAGAGATGATCTAGTCATGGTAACAATACTTCTGACAGATATAGGAAATTATTCAGATGTGAATGAAGTTTATGGTAAATGGCTAGGAGAATCAATGCCACCAGCTAGAGCTGCATATGAAGTCAGTAAATTACCCGGTGATGCATTAATAGAAATTATATGCGAGGCCTTTAGAGGGTCTGGAAATAATTAGAATTGAGGAATGAGAATGAGTGTTTTCAAAGCTTATGATATTCGTGGGCTTGCTCATTCCGAATTAGATGCAAATTTTGCAGAAAGGTTAGGGAAATCTCTTGCTACGCATCTTAATGCAAATACTATTGCAGTCGCACGCGACATTAGAGAATCAGGGCCTGAATTACACGGTGCCTTCTTGAAAGGTTTGACTTCGTCTGGAGTAGATGTATTAGACTTAGGAGTAACTACTACAGGAGTTCTTTACAGATCAACTGTAGATCTCCCAGTGGATGCTGCCGTGGTAATTACAGCAAGCCATAATCCTCCAGAATACAACGGATTTAAAATTTGTAACGGCAAATTACCAATGGCAGGACAAGAATTACAGGAATTAAAAAACACGTTTGATAATAATGTGTTTAGAGATGGAAAAGGTGTTGTAAAAGATTTTTCAGATTTTGAAAATCAATATCTAGAAACTATAGTTTCCAATGCAGGTATACCAAAAAGAAAAATGAAAATTGCTATTGATTGTGGGAATGCAGTTCCTGGCCCTTTAACTATCAGATTAATGGAAAAATTAGGAGTTGAATTAATTCCAGTGCATTGCAATTGGGACGATAAATTTCCGAATCATCCACCCGACCCTACAAGGCCAGAAAATATGGAAGACTTGGCTAAAGCCGTAGTTGAAAATAATGCCGAATTCGGAATTGGAATGGATGGAGATGGAGACCGAATAGGAGTTGTAGATGAAAATGGTAAATTTATTCATCCTGACAGATTAATGACTATTTTTGTCAAAGATATATTAGGAGAAAGAGAAGGAGGTACTGAATCTGAAAGAACTGTTTTCTACGACGTCAAGTGTAGTATGGCGCTAGAAGAAGTAATCTATTCTTCCGGAGGGTTTCCAAAAATGGTAAGAACTGGTCATTCATTTATGAAAAGAGAATTAAAGGAAAATCCTGATTCACCTTTAGCAGGAGAAATGTCTGGACATTTCTTCTTGAACGATAGATGGCCTGGATTTGATGATTCATTGTATAATACTGCTAGACTGTTAGAAATTATTGCAAGAGAGCCTTCTCCTAATGAGGGAGGTCCTTCGTTCTCGGATTGGTTTGAAGATTTACCGAATTATGCATCAACAGGAGAGGCAAAGGTGCCATTATCTTTCGATCGAGAACAAACAATGAGTTCAGTAATTAGAATATTCTCTGATATGAATTCATCGACAGTTGATGGTGTCAGAGTTAGATATCCTGATGGATGGTTTCTTTGTAGACCTAGCAACACAGAGCCAATTCTTGTAATGAGGGCTGAGGCTAATGATGAAGAAGGTCTAATTAAGATAAAACAAGATGTAGAGAAAAGACTAGGAGAAATAATCAATTTAGAAAAATTCCACGATGCTTAGGATACATTCTGGAATTTCTTCATTATCTCGACCATCAGAAAATAACCAATTATTGTGGCACTCAGGCCACCGCCAAGTGCAGGATAAAAATTCCAACCTCTTTGTATTAATTCTGGCATCACAATAAATAATAATAGAGATGGAAGGATTAACCAAACAATATCTTTTGAAAAATTAATTATCTCATCATTATTTGCACCCTCATGATTCATCCACATCATTGCAAGTACGCTGACTAAAGGTATTGATGCTAGAATAGCTGCAAGCAGAGTATCTCTCTGACTCAATTGTGCTACCGCAAAAATAATCAAAGCTGTTAGTAAAATCTTGATGGTGTCAAAAACTAAGCTCGACATTTAATTACCATCAATTATTCTAAACCGCTGTTTGCCATAAACAATGGAATACATACTATTATTCCACATATTGCTACACAGAATATACCACAAACTCCTTGGAACATTGCATCTAATCCTGCGTCTCCCGTAGAAGAGCCAGCATAATCAGAGGTTAGAGCAGTGGTGGCGATACTAATTATCCAAGCAGCAACTATCGCGCCAAGTGTAATCCAAATACCTTGTTTCTTGTATTGAAATATTCTAAATCCTCCAAAAATCCCAATCACGGCAGGAATCAAAGAAAGGAAAATGACTCCGAATAATAATCCGGTGGGTAATGCCTCAACGGTTCCAGTTTCGTCAATATCGGAAATAAAACCCAATGATAACCAACTAAACAATGACATCAAAGTAGTTAGGATATAGTAAACAATCACTAAAATTCCAATTACTTGTGGTGCAGAACTCCTTTCAACTATGTACATAGGTCCTGATGTTTGGACATTTACCATCTGGGGTTGTGAAGTCACGGAACCAGAGAACACTTCTTTTTCTTCATCGCTCATATTCTTACGTGAGACGTGTTCATTGATAATACTTGAGACGACGGAAAGTTAACTATCAAGTTCGAGAGAAGTTAAAAGAGAACGAAATTTATCATTGGATTTTGTTAAAGATTCAATTACGGGCATAGAACCACCAGATAACATTGTCAAGCATGCTCCACCACCTGTACTATTGTGCGTAACTAAATCTACAACTCCTCTGTTACTGACTAATGAGCTTGTGTGTCCACCACCAACAATAGTAACTGCAGGAGATTCAGTACACATATTCAATATCTCGATTGTTCCAAAAGCGAAACCAGGTAATTCAAAGTAAGATGCTGGGCCATTCCATAGTATACATCCTGCATTTATCATTAATGGCCTGATTTCTTGAAGTGTACTAATTCCTATATCATAAATTGGATACTTAGTTGGTAGTTCAGAAACTTCCAATGCAACTCTATTTCCATCTACTTCTACCGCCACATCAGTTGGTAGAAGGAAAAATTCTTTGTGATTTTTATACAAAAATTCAGCCATCTCCCAAGTTTCTTCGAAGGCATCGCCTAAGGCATTTCTGATGAATGATTTATTTCCTTCACCAATATCAACTCCACTTGCCCATAGCATCATATTTCCTACTACACCAACTACAGGGATTGTATCAATAATTTTCTTATCTATTAGATTTTTAGCTACCCTTAGAGAATCATCACATTTTGTCCCACCAAGTATTGCAATATATGGACGCGGTGGATCATTAACTGCAATCTGAAGATTATCAATTTCCTTGGACATCAAATGCCCAGCAATACAAGGAACTGAATTGTAAAAACCGGTCAGTGATGGTGAATTTCTGTGAGATGCAGCGAAAGCGTCAGTAACATATACATCAATTACAGATGATAATTTACTGACAATTTCAGATTTTGCTGTTTCTACAAGAGACGCCTTTTTCATGGAATTTTCATCATCATGCATACGAATGTTATCTAAGAATAATATATCTCCAACTTTCATATCTTTGATTGAAGAAAGTGCTTTTTCTCCACAAATATCTGGTACAAAATTAACTTTTTTACCTATCAATCTAGATATTCTGTCTGCATGTTGTTCCATGTTTGTGAAATCAATTTTTCCTGGCCTAGATTGATGGCCGATGATTACAACCTTTGAATTCTGTAATGTTCGAAGAGTAGGTATTATCGCTCTTAATCGACTATCATCAAGGAAAGCCCCAGAAGAGGGCTCTAAGGGCGAATTTACATCTACACGATAGAGAACTACTTTGCCGCCGAGGCGGACATCGTCCAGTGTAAGGACGTCACTCACGTTCAGGCCCAAAGGCTAACACTCTTTGACCGTAATGGTTGAATCGGTCAAACTTCCCTTACACAACACCTTTCTTATTAGGTACTCTACGCATTGACATGGCATGGGATAAGGGAAGTTTGACCGGACCCAATGGAGATGACTGGCGAGTGCCAGTATCTGAGTTAGAGAATCGTAGAAAATTACTCTCCGAATCTTTATCAAAATATCAAATCGAATCTGTTCTAATTGATGACCCAGTAGAACTTTACTGGCTAACTGGAGGAAGACAAAATGGCATGATTTTGGTTGGATCTAAAGATTCTGATGTTGAAACTACACATTGGGTAAAGAGATCTTTAGAACGGGCAAAGTTCGAATCAGGAGAGGATGATTGTCCGGATCCAGTACTTCCACAACCAAAGATGTCTGAACTTGCTGAAAGAATAAGAGAGAAAGGAGGGATAAAAAAACCTGCAATTCTTGAGGGAAAAATACCACATGATCGTTGGAAATTCATCAATGGTAAATTAGACTCTCTAGAGGGAGAAATCAAAGATTGTACAAAAATATTGTATGAATTAAGGGAAATTAAATCTGATTGGGAAATTCAAATGCTCAAAGAAAGTGGAGCGATCAACAAAAAAATGTTTGAGGCAGTAAAAGAAAAAGGAGGCTTAGGTAAAACAGAACTAGAAATGGCATCTATTGCAGATGAAGTTAGTAGAAAGGCTGGTTTCGGAGGGAGAATTAGAATGAGGAAATGGCCAATGGACTGTGATAGAGTGGTTATTGTCGCTGGAAAATCTGCATCTGTACCTTCATATTTTGACTCAGCCATTGGAGGAGTTGGGGCAAGTCCAATATCATCATTGGGTTCTGGACATAGAAAAGTAGAATCAAATTCACCTGTTACAGTCGACATTGTACATTTACACAGAGGATATGTTTCAGATTGTACTCGTATGTTTAGTGCTGGGAAACTGAGTAATGAGTGGATGGAAAGATTAGATGATATGGTAGAAATAAGAAATAAAGTCGTATCTAGTTTAGGATCAGGAGATAATTGTTCAAAAACTTGGGAAATTGGAAGCCAACTGGCAAAAGAAATGGGTTACGAGAAAAATTTGATGGGAATGTTGCCAGACCAATCTAATTTCTTGGGTCATTCTGTGGGATTAGAGCTGGATGAAACTCCAGTAATTGCGAAAGGTTTCGATAGGCCTCTAAATCATGGAGGGATAATGGCGATAGAGCCGAAAGTAATCTATGATAATGGTTGCATAGGGACTGAAGATACATTTGTTAGGACAAGAAATGGTATGGAATACCTAACTATGGGAGATAAATTCCCTTTTATCACAGATTGGAATTAAGATTTAGCAACATACTAATTCCTAAGTCTCTTGCGCTATTATGTGTCTCAGTCCTCCGGCGCGGTTGAAAGAAGATTGGCTAAGATACTAAGAGAAAGGAAAGAGCCACATGGTAAATTATTGAGAAACAAAGAAATTCTGAAAGGAGTTGAGATTAGTGAAGGAGGGATTGTCGAACTTTGGATTACTCCAACTCATCCTTATTGTCCATGTTGCGTAAACGACTTAATTGAGTTGCGAGATGAAGTTAAGAAGACAAAAGGTGTTCTTGCCTGTCATATTGAGATTGTTGGTATTCCGCAGGCTAAAAGGTGGACTGCTGCCGTCAATGAATAGAAATTACTCTTCTTCTCTTTGCCATCTTTTAGATTGTCTTTCATTTACTTCAATAATTTTTGATTGAACTCTGCGAGAAAGCCACCAAAGTGCAAATGACAAAGCTAGAACATCAAAAATTAGAAGAAAAATTAATTCATTACTCCAATCAACCATTTTTAGTCCTCAGATAGGGGGAATTATATCAATATCACAAGAGCCTTCTGGAATCATACAACAAGAAAGAATGCCTGATTCCTCAATTAAAAAATCATCCAAACCCGGAGGTAAAGGATCTGGATATTCAATATCTCCTGAGATTAATCTAACTATACATGTTCCACAGTTACCAGATGTACAATTGGTTGGTATATTAATGCCAATTTTATCTGCAACATCTACAATAAAATCGCCATTTTCTACTTCTGCAGAACCTAAAAGCAATCCTCCACGAAAGAAACGAATGATTGCCATGACTGTCCCAACAAGATAGATTTATTCAAACCATCTAAAAAAAATAACAGAAAAGTAGTAACTAACGATCTTCCCAACGAGTCCAGCGACCTGTTTGCTTGTTGAAATACAAACCTGCTTTCTTCATCCACTTATTGAACTTAGTAGCGCCAGCACCGGTCGCAAGAATAAATTCTTCTCTATGTTCCTGAGCCTGAATGTATCCTTTAGCTGCAATTGTCTGGTCAATCCAATCTTCTATACTCATTAATCCACCTGACAATTTACTTGCTTCAACAGCGGCCTCAAGTTCGGCAACAGATGCTCCTGTAGATTCTAGATCTCTCTTAATCAAATCATCAACACTGAGAGTTTCAGATTTCTTAGGGGGCTGATATACTTTCAATCTTGGACCTTTTTTTGGATCAATTTGAATTCGATCACCATTTTCTAATTTATCTTCTACAAACTGGGCCATTGGTGCTCGGAATTCTTTTTCACAATCCCAACAAATTAACATGAAATCAGTCATATCTTCCATTACGTTCCCTCCTCTAGGATCCATCTCTTCGCCACATTCGGGACAGGCATGCATGCATAATACAGGAGCTATCTTTCTACGAAAGTCAACTATATCTTGAGGAGTTCCTGACAAATCCAGTAATTCATGATCTCTTGCCGCTTCAAGACCGCGGGTCTCTAATTGATCTCTGAGTTTAGTTCTCTGTTCATCTTTACCTTCTTCATCAAAAGTATTCTCTAATTTAACTATTAATTCTACAGTCTTACCTAATCGATTCATTACTAACTTCTTTTCACGGAATTGCTCGACTTTGGCGATTCGTAATTGTTCTTTCTTTTCTAATAATTCTGCTTGAAGATCTTTCTGTTCTCTCTTAAATCTCTGCTCTTCAATTTTGTCAACTTTCTTCTTACCACCACTATCAGAAAGAACATCTGCCAAATACCTCTGCTTTGCTGAAGAACGAGGACCTGATTTCACTGAATCGAGAACAGAAGTTGCTATTTCTTTCTTTAAACCATAATTATTAGTTAAAGTTTCAACGTCTAAAGTTTTCAAATCACCAACTTTAATCCCACCATCAGATAAGATTTGAGCTGTTTTTTCATCTATACCGCGACGCAATAATGCGAGATAGGTGTCTTTTTTTGCCATAACAAAACCTCTCTTGCGACTCTTGCCATAGGCTTCGCAGTAACCCGCCGAATCATGCGTATGCTATCAAGTCACGGTCAGAATTGTCTCAATCATTCATCATAAGAAGATATTCTATTAGCAATTATAGCCCATTCTTCTGGTTCGAGCATGTCTGGTCTGTTATCAAACCAGTTTTCAGAAAAACCTTCAGGAGGATTAGAAATCAAATCTTCGATTGCAGACTTCCATCGAGATTTATGCCAACCATTTACTCTACTAATTCTCCTAGGTGTTTGTGATAATAATGTCTTAATCTTCTTCCTACGACTAGAAAAACAATGATGTGTAATTATTCTGAACATCTTACGATTAATTTCACCATTCTCAATTGAACGATCTACTGGAATAAGTGTAACTAATCGTGAATTTACTCTTGGAGCGGGGCTGAATGCCCCGCCTGGTACTTTCTTGTCTAATTTCACGTCAAAATCGAGCCATAGAGATAGCCCAAGAGGGCTTAATGAACCGAAATATTCCATAGACATTCGTTCTGCAAATTCATCTTGAACTAGAATTACTATGGCCTTTAATGGGCTGCGATAATGGTATTGTTGAATTAAATCAAGAACTGGGCTAGAAATTTGATATGGTAAATTAGCAATAATGTGAGAGATATTATTAGGCCATCTAACTTTCAAAACATCTCCATGAATAATCTCAAGTTTGCCGTCTGCATTACCAAAGATTCTTTCTAAGTGCAAGATTGCTTCACTGTCTATCTCAATTCCAATAACATCTGACTCACTCCTTAGTAAAGAAAGAGTCAGAGAACCAGGCCCAGGGCCGATTTCAAGTACCTTAGATTGAGAATTTAATGGGAACCCTTGTTCCTGACAAATCTCAATTGAACGAGAAATAACATCTTGGTCAAGAAGAAAATGTTGCCCTAGAGACTTATCGGGAATAATATGGTCTCTGAGTAAGTCGACTAACAATCTAGGGTCTAAATCGTCCATAGTAATTCCAGATTAATTAGATGAGCGAATAAGATGATCAAGTATACTTCGATTATTTAATGGATCTTCAATTTCAATTAAGTATCTTTCAGCCAATAATCTAACAGAATCTATTTCACAGGCTTCATCAACCTCTGAGAATTCCATCCAACCGGCCATTCCTCGAGATTGAACCATTTTCTGAGCCTTAGATTTACCAACACCCGGAAGAAGCTGGAAAGCGTGGACTTTCAAAGAAATATTATTCGCGCGATTATAAAAACCAAGATGAGTTTCTGAATTATCTCTTATAGCACCCATTAATTCATCAAGAATAATGTCCTCACTATTTGAGGATAAATCTCGATAACGAAGTAATGATAGAGGGCCAACCTTATTTTCCTCAATTATTAGTCTCGAACCACTAGTAATTCCTTCTTTATCTATTACTCTAGCTCGAACCAAATACAAAGACGGTTCGGTCAATGCATGTATTTCATGGCCAACCGGTCTTCTTTCAGAAATATCTAAAATTCTTAGGTGAGTTTCCCCTAGAAAAATCGATGAAGGGCCGTCTCCGGCATCGGAAGGTGAGTTCGCATACATGATTTACAACCACCTGAGACAGGTCTTTATTCAATAATTAATTCATTAAAAAGTACTATTTACACTCAAAGAACGTGTTGTCTGATTACAGTGATGATTTCTTCAACCTCAGATGTATCCATTGCGATCCTCTTACTAGAGATTATTACTCTAACACCTTTCACATTCAAAGGAGTTAGTTCAGCTAACTTCGAACAGATTTCAGGATATTGAGATAATTTCTCATTTTCAGAAAGTGCTTTGTAAAGTGCAACGAATACTTTCGGATCTGTCTTAGTTCCTCCTCTGTTAGTTGATGCTGCCCATTCAGCATGTTGTAAAGCCATTATTTGTTCGTAAGATAAATCGCCACGTCTTTCTCGAGCATCTGATAGAAGTTCACGTACTGTAGCAAAATCTACAAATTCTTTTTCGTTCATAAAAATCATTCCTTAATTGGTTTGAGATGCTCGGGACGAGCAACTACTGTCTTTTTCATATTGCCATCTTTAAAGTTAACAACATAGGCACGTCCTTGCTTTCCAGCAATAATTCCTGTACGTCCTTGGAATCTTCGATGAGGCATCCCCTTGTGTTGAGCACCATCTAAAACAATAGCTACTCTGTCACCTTCGGCATAAGGATGCATTACTCTATTAATGAAAACTCTGCCTCTGTCACGTTTACTTTTCTTAAGAATTGAACGTGTTCCTTGACGTTGTCCATGTGTTCTTGTCACCATGATATCACCTTACAGACCGTAGGTCTTGGAAGCGGTCGACCTGACTCGTATTCTTAAGTACTCGGATTTAGTTAATTACTCATTCATAGTGAATATCTTCAACATCGAGCCAAATTACAGTACATTCTTTGTCTCCTAACACACTACTAACAGAAGGTACTGTTCGACCTTCATCTGAATGTACTAATTCCTTAACATATGTTCCAGCCTCACAACGAACAAAGAACTGTACTTCATCTCCTTCTACTACAATATCTGAAAGTTGAATAACTTGTCTTTTACGGGTTTTTGCGGCTCTACGATGAGAAACTCGCTGAGGTGTTTCTTGTGCTAAAGTTACTCCTGAAAGGGTAGATATCAGCTCAATTACAGTCTCTTGTTCGGGGATGTCTTCCACTCTAAATCTGATCGTATATGATTTTTCAGAACGACTTTCCTTAACCTTCACCACTTCTGAGCGATTTGACCATCTGAGGCTGTTGATCTCAACCTTCCCTTTTGCATTCTGGTTGACAATGTTTTGTATCTCCTCTAAATCAACCATTCTTGTTCCCGGTTTTTTAATCTCAATGACAAAAGGGCGACCTTGCCCTAAGCATCGAACATCGATATCTTCTCTCCCCATTCCATGGAATGATGTATCTTCAGCGGCCAAGGAAAGACGAATAGGTTCGCCTATCAAATCCTGAACAGATTCAAGATACTGAAGTCCGGTGTTATTGCATGACTCACAACCACCGGAACGCCCTCTACAGGCTCTACATGGCCACCGTGTCTGGGGAAGTTCTCGAATTAACTTTCGATATCGACCATAAAGAAAAACTGGTCTAACATCCACATCCACCTTGAGAGTTAGACCATCAACTAAAATCATCAAATCAGGCCTTTCCTTGACAAAACTAACATCCTTAACAATAATAGATAATTTCTCTTGAATGGCTCGAACGAAAGATGACTTCAAGGGAGCCGATCCTGGAGAACCATGTCTTGTCCTAATCTTATCTTCCTCATCGACCAGATCTTTTGGTAGATGTATACCAAGTTGAATTGTAGAATGCTCTACTTGCCCTATCTTTTCGATTATTCTAGTAACAATGTTGTCTACATCATCAAACAAATCTTCACACATAGGGCATAGTTCATTTTTCAGGGAAGATTGTAATTCAGGATTATTCTGAAATGCCTCCTCACGTATTTCTTTGCCCCCTTCTTTGCCTTTCGAATTAGTACGTCTACCAGCTAACCTATCAATACAGAAATCACAGCACCCTATACGAATAATATGCTCGATTCCGAGTGGGGCTGGACAAGGGGGGGCATCCCAATTTATTGTTGAACCCTCGAATTCAAAATCATCTCCATCAAACCATTCTTCCTCTTTTTCAAGATTTGAATCAATTGTTTCTTCTGACTCAACTACTGAATTTCCGTAACTAGCATCAGCATATAATGCCCATGAATCGTCCTCAATATCATCTTCAAGATTTTCTTCTTTCATATTTATCACAGCCGTAAAACGGGGGCGACCCGTACATTCGACAATCTAATGCGAATGCGAATTACATTTCAGGACTTCGGAAACCAGATTCTAATCTAATTGCTTACCAAGTTCTTCTGAAACTTTTCTTAAATGAGAAAAAGAATGGATTCCAGATGAACATCCAGTAGGCCATTCAAAACGAATACCATATCTGCCAACAAGTTCGACTTGGGGTTTCTCTAACATTAAGCGCGAGAGTTCTTCTTCTAACTCAATAATTCTTTGTTCATTTTCTTGGCGGGGTTTACATTTAGCGCATTGGCATCGAGATCTGATAGACAAATAACTCAGCTTATATGACGCCCCATCAGCAAATCGGAGAATACAATCTTCATCACTACGCTCTAAGTCTGTAAGTATATCGCCCTCTCCCATGATGTTTCGGAAGAGGTTTCATGCTTCAATATAAGGGGTAATAAATATTATTTTCTGAGTGGTCCGGAAACACTCATTGATAATCTATGTACATTTCAGAGGGCCATGGTTTTGTTCAGCAAGGAGAAGGTCGGCAGCAAAATTTCTGTATCTGAGGCATATCAGATATGCGAGGAGGTGACAAGATCCGCTTCTACTTCTTTTCTAAGATCATTCAAATCTTTACCAACTGAGAAAAGGTCGTCGGTTCATGCATTGTATGCATTTTGTAGAAAAGTAGATGACATTGTAGATGGGGACTGGTTGCCTGATCTTTCTGTTTTGGAAAAAGAAGAAATTCTAGATTTGAATCAGAGAGCAGAATATAGGGCTATTGCTTTGGGAATAGAGAGAATGAGCGAACCCTCAAATAATGATAAAAACCACTTTCAGAGAGTAAGAGCACTGCTATGGTTCAGAGATAATCTTGATGCAATAGATTCAGGACTAGATGTAAAACATCCAATATTTATAGCTCTAAAAGACACATTAGAAAAGTTCCCAATTAGAATTTCAGATTTGAAATTACTTATTGAAGGAATGGAAGATGATCTCTTTCCTACCAATTATCAAAGTTTTGAAGATCTGAGAGGTTATTGTTTCAAAGTTGCATCTACTGTTGGTTTAAGTTTGATAGAAATATATGGCTATACAGATCCAGATGCAAGAGAATATGCCGAAGAAATGGGGATCTTTTTGCAAATGGTCAATGTATTACGCGATATTCAGGAAGATAGGGAAAGAGGCAGACTATATTTACCAACAGACGAATTAGAAATCTTCAATATCAAGCCAGAAGAAATAGAAAATATCAATTTAGCAAGTAGTAAGAAATGGAAACGATTTATGAAACACTACATTAATAGAACAAAAACACATAGAAATATAGCTTTAAATTTGATACCTTTGGTGGAAAAGGATTCTAGAAGAAATCCTCATATTATGTGTGCGGTATACTCGAGTATTGTTTCTGAGGCTGAAAGAAGAAATGGAGATGTTCTCTCTAAAAGACTACAATTAGGATTTATGAGAAAAATAGGATTTGCACTATCTGCTCTTGGTCTTTGGTCTATATCTGCTAGGAAATAATATTATTTTCTAACTAAAATTAAGCTAAGCATTAACCCAATTGGCATTAGCATTACTCCAAAAAATACTGATAATAACAATTTCCATTTTTCGCACTTTGATTCTATACATCTTTTCCAAATCCATCGTGTGACAAATATATCGCCAGCAACCATATGAGACCAAGCCGCAGATGCTCCTGCTTTGGTTCCAAGTAAATCTGCAAGGCTTTGTAATGCTAAATTCGGGTCCATTGTATCTACAAATAGATCTATTAAACCTGAAATATCTGAAAATGACACTAAATACCATATCAATATGGGGCCAAGGAAAAACCAAGGCCCTTCCATTAATTGATGTGTTTTTTCATGGTTTGGATAAAGCAGCATTGCTATCCAAAAAGGCCCTATCCACATTGTTGATAAGAAGAATGATAAGTCATATAAATCCATTTTTAAACCTCAATTAATAAAAAATTTAATCTCTTCAAGAACTTCTAAAGTTGGCCAATATGTCTTAGATGTCCAGATAATTTCCCCATTAGTGCCCATAATTTGGAGAGTTGGAGTAGAAGGGTTTCCAAATGAAGTGTAAAATCCAGAATTACTTTCGTATCCTGTCTCAAGATCGTAAACGACAGTGTCTTCAGAAGGTAGGACTAGTGGCCAAAGAACTGGATTGCTGGAATTTTGATGATTGCCATACACTTCCTCAACATAAGATTCGGATTCAAAAGAGGAGTATCTGTGAACACTGAGTAATGAGGATTCACTGATATTCCCATTTTCAACTTCATCCACTAATAAATCTGTCCAAGAATGACAGCCCCTGCATCCAGCCGCTACCCAAAGCATCAGAACAGGACCATCTGAAACATATTCTTCGAGAATAAAGCTAGTAATATTCGATGAACCATTCAATAAAGGAGCTGAGAACGATAATCTTTCAGGAATCTCGCTAGAAGAATTTTCCGAAACTTGTTCTCCATCGGATATACACCCTGAAAGTGCACTAGAAACTAAAATGAAGAAAATAAATATTGAGGATTTCATAATTATGCCACTAATTTGTTCACTATTTTTGGTTTCTTTAATTCTCCAAACCAAATGTCAATTCCATTCCAATCTGGCTCAACACCCAAATCTGAAAGTATCAATTTACTAGTGATTCGTCCGCTTTCAAATATTGTTGGGAGGCCACTGCCTGGATGTGTGCCCCCGCCGACAAGGAATAGATTATTGAATTCTTCAAATTTATTCTGAGGACGGCGCCATAGCATTTGATCTAGAGAATGAGCTAGATTGAAGACTGCTCCACGGTAAATATCAGATGAACCCCAATCATCCGGAGTAACTATCGTCTTAGAAACTATGTAATCCCTAACATTTTCAAAACCAAGTTTGCTTTCCATCATATCGAGTATGACTTCACTATATTCGTCTTTAATATCATCCCAAGTTATACTATCGTCAGTATTTGGAACAGGTACTAATACATACAATGTAGATTGACCATGAGGTGCCAGAGTAGAGTCTGTTACACAAGCATTCTGAACATACAATGATGGATCTTCCCAAGTGATTTTGTGATTAGTGATATCCTTCAGATTTTCTTCGTATCTTTCAGATGCATAGATTTGGTGATGAGGTTGATCATATTGCTTATCAATTCCTAGATATAGCATAAATGTGGAACAAGAATACCCTTTACTTTCTAATTTTTTGTCTGACCAACGTTTTCTTTTGTTGTTTGGAACTAACGTAGTCATAGCATGAGCAAAATCAGCATTTAGAACTACCTTCTTTGCTCGATACTCCCTCTCATTTGTCTTTACTCCAACTACTGTTTTATTATCAAAAATTAGTTCTTCTACTTCGGTTTCAAGTTTGATATCGACTCCGAGTTCAATTGCAATCTCTGACATTCTCTTCGTAATAGATCCCAACCCCCCTTCGGCATGGAATATTCCATGTTCATATTCTAAAAATGCCAATATTGTAAACAGTGACGGGGCATGAAAAGGACTCATTCCAAGATACTTAGTTTGGAAAGACATTGCTAACCTAACCCTCTCGTCATCAAAATGTCGTGATAAATCGCTTGCAACTGATGCCCATGGTTTCAATATAGTTGCAACTTTCATAGCCCTCTTAGTAAGTAAATCAGAAGGACCCTTCCAAGGTGTCTGCA
>CAXFIU010000024.1:0-20797 GCA_964003245.1 uncultured Candidatus Poseidoniales archaeon | reverse complement strand
GATAATGATGGTTACTCGGATGAAAATGATGCTTTTCCTTTAGATTCTAGTGAGAGTTATGATCTGGATGAAGATGGTATTGGAGATAACTCTGATAATGATAGAGACGGTGATGGTGTCGATAATGAATTAGATATTTTCCCAAATAATCCTAATGAATCATTGGATAATGATGGGGACTCAATAGGCGACAACGAAGATTTAGATGATGATAATGATGGATGGAACGATAGTATTGAGATAGAGTTAGGATATGACCCTCTCAATTCTATAGAATATCCAATCGATACAGATAATGATGGAATTGAAAATAAAATTGATACAGACGATGATGGAGATGGTGTATCAGACTCTATAGAGAATTCTTGTAAGACTGATTCATTAGATTCTGATTCAATACCATCAGATTTTGATAATGATGATATTTGTGACGAATTAGATGTCGACGACGATAATGACGGAGCATCTGATGATTTGGACGCATTCCCATATGACCCTATGGAATATTCAGACTTAGATTCAGATGGAATTGGAGATAATGCCGATGATGATGATGATGGAGATGGTTGGACTGATTATTTGGAAAATAAGTGTTTTTCCAATCCTCAGGATAATAGTATATTACCTTCAGACGCAGACAATGATGGAGTTTGTGACTCAATGGAATCTGAAGACTCCTCAGGACTTCCTAATTTGAGTCTAGTTAGTACGATTTTTATGATTATAATTGCAGCATTCGCACGAAAGAAATGATGGCGCCGACAGCAGGACTCGAACCTGCGACCTGTGGATTAACAGTCCACCGCTCCACCAACTAAGCTATGTCGGCCTAGCCTGTCGCCTGCTCTATCATTCATCAATTAATCGGAAGTAAAGACACCTTCTTGATTCAATAATTTTCTTTTGGTGTCAACTCCTCCTACGCCACTATATCCGCCTAAGCTTCCATTCGATCTTATCACCCGATGACAGGGTATAATCGGAGGAATTGGGTTTTTTGCACAAGCATTAGCAACTGCGCGGGAAGATTTAGGATGTCCAATAGATTCAGCAATTTGTTTGTATGTACGAACTTCGCCATAAGGAATTTTTCTTAGCTGATTCCATACTTTTATTTGGAATACAGTACCATTCAAGATTATGTTTTCACTCCCATTCTATAGTTCCTGGAGGTTTATGAGTAATATCGTAAACTACACGATTAACCTGACCTTTTAGAGCATTAGTAATTTCAGTACTGATTGAGGACAGAACTTCATGAGGTATTGGAGAATACTTTGCACTCATCCCATCAAGACTAGCAACTGCTCTGACTACGACTGTTTCACCGTGAACTCTAGTATCTCCATGAACTCCAACAGATCGGACTGGTAGTAGAGCAGCAAAATATTGCCAAGGTAAATCGCACTTACCTTCTGAAGCCGCATTTTGAAGCCTAGTTTCTACTATGAAGCAGGCTTCTCTACATGCTTCCACTCGTTCCTTAGTTAGATCACCAAGGACTCGAACTGCTAAACCTGGACCTGGGAATGGTTGCCTCTCACTTGATTTAATTTCTAATTCACGAGCGATTGAGCGAACTTCATCTTTGTAAAATTCACGTAATGGTTCCACTATAACCAATTCAAAATCTTCTGGGAGACCACCTACATTATGATGAGACTTGATGACTTCACGTTCCCCTCCACCTGATTCTATCCAATCTGGTGCAATAGTTCCTTGGACTAAAAATTTAGCGCCAGATGATTTTTTCTCTTCTTCAAAGACACGTATGAATTGTTCTCCAATAATCTTCCTTTTTTCTTCGGGATCTGTTATTCCCTCTAACTCTCTAAAGAACCTCTCAGATGCATCAACCACTTTCAGATTGATACCCATCTCTTGAAACATCTCGAAAACTTCAGTGCTCTCATTCTTTCTCATAAATCCTGTATCTACATACACACAATGCAGAAGACTTCCTACTGCACGATGTGCTAAAACAGCAGCAACGGAAGAGTCTATGCCACCTGAACAAGCAATAATTGCTGTATCATCTATTTTACTTTGCAATGATTCAATAGCCTCATCAATCAACATTTGAGTTTGCATAAAACTCATTCACCTCTAAGTGATTCATCATCTGAAATTACCTTTGCAGTTTTCATCACTCTCCATGCATCATATTGTCGTGCTAAGTCAGTATTTGTCAGAGCAAGCATCTGCACTGCTAATGCTCCTGCATTATCCCCTCTATCTACTCCTACTGTTGCCACAGGCATACCTGGAGGCATCTGAACAATCGAAAGAAGACTGTCAAGAGGAACTTTACCGCCTACTGGAACACCAATAACTGGGAGTGTTGTCATCGATGCAATTACTCCTGGAAGTGCCGCAGCCATACCTGCCATTCCAATAAATACTTTACAACCTGATTCAATAGAAGACTCAATCACAGATTCAAGAAACTTCGGAGCACGATGAGCTGAAGCTACTCTTACTTCATGCGGTATAGAGAACTCATCTAAAACTGAAACACACTTGTTGGCTACTGGCAAATCCGATTTGGAACCTAATATTATACATACGTCCATACACCTCGGTTGTGAGTACGGTTCAAATGCCTGCCGTATAGCAGATTAGGAAAAAATCATTCCTCTTCTATTTCTCCGATGAAAATATTCGGCCAATATTCTCCCGAAATTTTCAACGGAGGAGATGAAAGAAAATCATCTATATGATGATTAGAAACGAAATTTATGTTAAATGGGTCATGAATAATTCGATTATGAAACACCATACTAAATGCTATAAATCTAAAATTACGATATGATACACCTGTTAATTCAGCGGAGTATGGGCCAAAGTCTCCAGATTTAGTAGCAATAATTCCATTTCTAAATTTATTAGTAGAAATATTCCATCCTTGATTGAAAATATCTTGAGTTAAATCAGATGAAGAAATTGGTAATAACCATCTCGAAGAATTTACTTTCAATGAATTACTAATATTCCTAATAGTCCTAATCCATGATAAAAGAAAAAAGAAAAAACCCACCCACCCTAACTTAGTGTTTACTATAATGTGCAAAATAAAGAATATTAAACCTAAACAAAAAGTAATAAAATCTAGAGGGAAAATAGTGAACTTCTCATTATTGGCATTAGAAAACCAAAGATATGGTATTAATGTTAATGACCATGATGTAGAAAATAATATTATTGCTAATAATTGATCATCTATTGGCACTTTATTTGGGAAAATTAAGGGGACAATACTTGCTATTAGGAAAAAAAGAGACCAAGCAGATGTGTACAAAATTTGGGGTCCTACTGGTTTTAGTCTTTGACGCATCCATCCTTCTCCACCCAATTCTGGATTAGTATAAATCCAAGATTTAGGTGGATTCAAATCTCCAATCCTTGTAGATAATAATCGACCTTTAGAATTAGGCCACCACGATGATTCACCGAGTAACCAATCTTGTTCTTTGCCTACATCCACAAGAGTCCGAGAGAGTCATTCTTCTAGTTTCTTCTCTAATTGTCTTCACTATTATTCCCTGGATGTCTAAGAATAAGATTTCTGGCAGCCCAAACTTCATCGACACGAGAAACGTCTGTAGTATATGGGGCACCTTTGATAATATCTGGATCCTCTGTCAAGATGTTAAGAAAATCCTTTGCAAACTTGTCTAATACTTCTTTAGATTCCGTTTCGGTAGGTTCTATCATCAAGCATTCGGGAACTATCATAGGGAAGTAAAGAGTTGGAGCCATTACTCCATAATCAAGTAATCTTTTAGCTATATCTTTTCCAGTGACACCTACCTTATTTTTCATATCAATCATAGATAGTGTGAACTCATGCATGACAAAATCAGTAGGAGCTCCATCTAAAGGCATAGCATGTATCTTTGTTAGTACCTCGGAATCCGGATTCATTATCTTGAAGCGAAGATAATTTGCATTCAAAACTGCGTGCTCGGACATTCTCTCAAGTTCTCTGCCATATCTTCTGTAAAAAGCCCAACAACGAATTACCGCTCCGGCATTACCATGCCACTGCTGAACTTTGCCGATTGTCTTTTCCGGCGTGACCCAATTATACCAATAACCATCACCTACACCCTCGGGGTCGTCTTCTGAGATTTCGCGTCGAGAAGCTATAGGGGAGGGGAGATATTTCGAAAGATGTTCCTTCACACCGATAGGGCCACTTCCAGGACCTCCACCCCCGTGTGGCTGGCTGAAAGTTTTGTGTAAGTTATAATGGACTGCATCAAAACCCATTAAACCAGGATCTGTTTTTCCAATAATAGCATTAAAATTAGCCCCGTCATAATACATTTGCCCACCTGCTGAATGAACCATTTCTGAAGCTCTAGCAATATCAGGTTCAAAAACTCCCAATGTTGATGGATTTGTAATCATCATCGCTGCTGTATCTTCGCCAACAACTGATTGTAAAGCTTCTAAGTCAATACGTCCATCTTCAGCACTGGGTATCTCTATAATTTCGTATCCGCACATTGATGCAGATGCAGGATTTGTTCCATGAGCAGAATCGGGAACTATGACTTTGTTTCTGTGACCTTCTCCCCTCTCACGATGATACTCTTGGATACAGCGCATAGCAGTGAACTCACCTTGCGCGCCTGCAACCGGTTGCAAAGTCACTTGATCCATTCCTGAACATACAGCAAGCATTTCTTGCATTTCATAGAATATGGAAAGTATACCTTGAATCTGATGCTCAGGTTGTAATGGATGCATTCTATCGATACCGGGTAAATTGACAATTCTCTCATTGACTCTTGGATTGTGTTTCATTGTACATGAACCAAGAGGATAAAATCCTGTATCAATACCAAAATTTCTTCTCGATAACCATGTATAATGACGAACTAATTCTGGCTCACTAGCACGGGGCCAAGCAGGAGGACTATTTCTCAACATAGAAGAAGGAATTGTCTCCAACACTTCGGAATCTGATAAAATAGGATCGGGTTGTGACCAACCTGCTTTAGGTGAACCATTAAATGAGAATATATCACTCAATTTTTCACCTCCTTAATCCATTCTTTAATAGCCAAAACCAGTGAAGATATATCTGATTCACTAGTTCTTTCATCGCAACCAACCAATATAGATGAGGAGTGAGATTCCCACCATAAGCCCATAGGAAAACCAGCAATTACTCCCTTAGAGTCCATGAATGAGACGGCCTTTTCTGAATCTCCAGGAATCTTAATCGCAAAATCTCTAAAAATCGAAGACTTCGGATGGATTAATTCCACTCCCTCTATGGAACTAAGTGCTTTTCGAGTAGCCTGTGTTGATGCTGCAACTCTTTTGGCCAAGACTGTAATTCCTTCGGGACCCAACAAAGACATGTGCATAGCACCCATCAAAGCAATTAATGTCTCGTTAGAACAGATATTAGAGGTAGCTCTATGCCTCCTAATATGTTGCTCTCGAGTTGATAAAGTCAATGTGAATGCTTTCTTCTCATTTGTATCATAAGTCTGCCCGACAATTCTACCAGGCATCTGCCTAATGTATTTCTCAGTACAAGCAAATATTCCATAAATTGGGCCACCAAAAGTTGGGCCTATTCCAAATGGCTGACCCTCTCCAACAACAATATCTGCTCCCCAATCTCCGGGAGGAGAAACAAGACCTAGTGAAACAGCATCAATACCCACAATTAAAGCAGTGTTTTCGCCAATTTTTCCCTTTAAATCCAATAAACCTTCATCTAGTATGCCGAAAGAATTAGGTTGCTCAACGTAAACTGCACATGAACCATGGGCTATGGAAGCATTATCTATATCTAAATGTCCATTTTCATCGTGCTTGAGGGTATGTAGATTTATTCCTGAACCTTGCACATAATTCTTAATGACAGACATTCTATGTGGTGGAACGAGTTCAGAAACATAGATTGTATCTTTCTGAGTGGCTTTTTTGTTGTGAACTCTAACAGCACAGGTAATTGCTTCGGCTGCTGATGTCGAGGCATCATACATGCTGACATTAGATATTGGTAAATTTACTAATTCAGAAATCATTGTTTGAAACTCCCACATAGCTTGGAGCATTCCTTGACTAACTTCTGCCTGATAAGGAGTATATGAAGTCAAAAACTCACCTCGAGTTGCCAACATTCCTACCATAGTGGGAACAAAGTTCCTAGAAAGACCAGCGGAAAGGAAAGAAGGCCGTGAATCAAGATCAATATTAGAACCAAGAAGATGTTGGGCATCTCTCCATATTTCTTCTTCAGATTGAGGCGGCGGAAGAGGAAGAGGTTTCTTCCTTCTGACATCTTCAGGGATATTAGAAAACAGTTCATCCATTGAATTTAGCCCCATTATAGAGAGCATTTCCTGTTCGCGACCTAAATTGGGAAGTTGATCCATGAGACTATCACCGACTCCTTACACATTCTGGATGGCAAATAATGACTTAATTGTTCGTTGGTGAGAAGTATACAACAGACCGATATCCTCTTATTGTTTAGGAAACAGTCGAGGCACGTTAGAATGAAGGTTGCCATCACTGCTTCAGATACTTTTGTTGCTCCATATATAGTGGAAATGTTAGGAAATGCCGCTGTAGTAATTCCTGATGAGGCAATTAAAGATCAACTAACTATTGATTCTTTACTGACTTCTTGTAACGCTCTTATACATATTAATTCAAGACCTGTTGAATCATCATTCGAAAGAAATGATAGACAGACAAAATTGGAAATGATGAATGCAGCTAGGCCTATTTTAGATGCCGTAGATAGACACGGAAGTATTCACTTAATCATAGTAGGCACACTTAGAGTCCATCCACAATGGGAACCAGGAGAACCTTTCTATGGACTTGATTCCACATTGGCACCGCGTGATACCGCTGCTGAAGGCCAATTATGGATGGAAGAAAATGCATTAGATAGAGCTCATTCAGAAAAACCAGTTAGCATTATTAGAGCTTCTAATGTACAAGGAGTTCCACTTTCAGGACCACCAGGTAATGGCATCTTACACCGCTGGGCTAGAGAATGTCAAATAGGATGGATTAACGTACCAGGAGATGGCTCTAATCCTAAGGATTTCATACATATTGAAGATTTGATTCAAGTTATTGGTGGAATTTTAGAGAATCCTCCATTAACCAGGGAAGAGATTGCTGTTGGATCTGGGAAAGGAATCTCAATGCTAGATTTAGCAAATATGTATAATTCTAAAACAGGATGTGAAATAGAACTAAATCAAAATGATGATGAAGAAGTATTCGGACTTGTGGATGCTTGGGTTCTTGAAGAAAGATTAGGATTTAGACCTAGAATTAGCCTTGATGAAATGATGGAAGAGGCTTTTGAAGTTGCCTAGACTGAGTTAACAACTAATTTTTTTCTAATGCTATTCCAATCTACAACAGAGACTTTCAATGACATTTCTCTACCAGAAGAAATATCGCTTATATCGTAATCATTTCTCATCCTAACCTCAATCTCATTAGATTCAGAAGTCACATGAATAGTATTGCCTCGCCGGTATTCATCAGAGATACCTATTCCAAATGTACGATCAACAGAATTTACCCTACAGGATAAATCGAAATTTTTACCTTTATAATTTGAAATCAATTCTCTTTGTTCATTCAAGAATCTAGCCCCATTCATTTGATCAATAATTTCATCTAGAGATATACCTAGATCCCCAGAAGAATCATCCTTTGACATATCTGAAAATGATTCAGAAAGAGGTTCACTTACCGAAACTCTATCTGGTAAATCAACCTTTTCTGGGACTTCAACTTCATGTTCATCAGCCCATTCTTCAGAACTAATTTGTTCTGGAATCTCCACTCTATCTGGAACTTCAACTTGAGGATTATTATTTGAAGGTTCAATAGATTCAGATATCTCTTCTTTTTCTATCGGAGATTGTTCAATATCAGGCACTAATTCAACATCAGCGTTATTCATTTTATCTGGTTGATTAATAGCCGAAACTGCACCAATTGCTGCTCCAGCAATACCTAATCCTGCCACGACTTTCGCATTATCATTGGATAATTTAGTTTTAGCAACAGTCACTAATGCATCTGATTTCATCTTCCAAATCGCTCTAGCCGGAGCTCGAGCGACTAATGGTAATTGCGATATTTCTTCTTCAAATCTAGAATCAAAATCTTCTTTTATAGCATCTATATTCTCGTTACTCTCTGAACTTTCAAGCATTTCACTTAATTCCAAGGTCCATTTATTGGCTCTTGAAATCATATCGTCTTCAATCATGTTACCACTTACATTTTCTTCAACAACTTCGTTGCTAACTTCTGGTTGTTTTACACCTTCACCGATAGAAATAGTTATTTTTCCAGCACCAACGAATCGGCGTGTACCTACTGGAATATTTCCATCCGCAGGAACTCTAGTCCAACCACCGCCATACCAATCATTACTGCCATCTTGTTCCCTATCATCCAAACTCCAAGAAGGTGCACCTCCCTCATTGGCATTGTAGAAATATAGTCTACAATTATTGGAATTAAGATACCAGTCCTTGCCATTAATTTTACTAGATTGTATTTTATACTCTCCATTATATTTATCTTTAACATGATTTGAAATAATTAAAGAAGATGAACTAACTGTTGTTTCATTCTCAATCCCTAATAGTGCCATTAACTCATTTGAAGACAATTTTCCACTGCCATCTTGGTCAATAGCAGAAAATATAGGCTGTAAATAAGAGCGAGGAGCACGACTTCCTGTAAGTTGTTCTAAACCTGAATCAAACTCATCTAAATTAATTTCACCATCACCATCGAAATCAAATTTTGAAATCATTCCTTCAGCATTTAGACCTTTGCTAATTAATAATTTCTCGAGGTTTTTCATTGCCGCCGCGACTAGTTTATCGGATATAGCCATGTATATGCGTGAAGAGATGTGAACATGATACTTACCCCGTCACAATTACAAAATCCTAAAGGATTAAACGAAAGGCGTAGGTACAATAATCGATTTAACTCTTCTTCTACTACTTGCTTGTATCCACAATTCTTGCCCCATAGATACGCCTTCAAAATAACCCATTGCGATACCTGTTTTATTCAAACTTGGAGATGGCCCCCCACTTGTAACATATCCGACTTTTTTTGCAGAATCACTTGGACCATCAAAAACCATATGCCCAGGTCTAGGATTAGGCCCTCTTTCTTGACAAACTAATCCAAACCATCTAGCGCCAGAATTCATAGATTTTATTACAGCTTCTTTTCCGATGAAATCGTGATCGAGATTCAAACCGAATGGAACGTTAGTTTCAGCAGAATTACGAAAGAGGAATCCTTCAGGAATATTAGATTCAGATTTAATGCCTAGCCCTGGCCAGAGAAAATCTTGTCCAGAAAGAAGATACCCCTTTTCCAATCTAAGTGTATCTCTAGCGCCTAAACCAACAGGTATTGCCCCTGAATTAATTAGAGCATCCCAGAGACTTGCAGCCTGATTATTTGGAATGAAAATCTCTACCCCTCTTTCACCAGTATATCCCGTCCCCTGAATCCATCCTGTTATACCTAAGTCATTCTCAACGATATTCTGACAAGAGAATCTAGATACTACATTCTCTTTACCCAATACATTTCTCAATATTGAGACTGATTCAGGACCCTGTAGAGCGATAATACTCGTCTCATTGGAAAAATCATTAATTTTTATTGAGCCATCATTTGGAAGCTTTGAATTAAACCAATCCCACATCGTAGAGATCATAGATGCATTAGGAACTCCAAACACGCTATTTTTAGAATTTATTGCAAAAATCATGTCATCAATTATATGTCCATTTTCGTCTAGAAAGTGAGTATATCCACACTTGCCTTTTGCGAAATTAATAAACTGTTGAGTACCTATTGAATTTAACCATGAAAGAACTTCATCTCCCTCAAACTCGAAAAAACCCATGTGTGAAACATCAAAGAGACCCGACTTGGTTCGACAAGAAATATGCTCTTCTTGGATTGAGGTATACCAAATTGGAAGTTCGAAACCATGAAAATCTACTATATTGGCATCCGCTTGCAAATGATTCTCATAAAGTGCTGTCCTTACTAGATTACCGTCACTCATACCCCTTTCGAAAAGGAACAGGTGCAAGAAGGTGGCGCTTGGAAGAACAGAAAATTTATTTCAGAGGAATTTATTCTGACTTAGGAAATAGAGAGGTTTAAATAGTGTCGACAACACTATACAACTAGAGGTTGATAAGATGAGCAGTAAACGTCAAATTCAAAGCAAGTCAACGAATCTCGATGGAAAAAGTAATTCCAGAAAAAAAGAATTGCCTTCAAGTAAGAGGCCTTCTCGAACTAGAGGGACTGAGGCAGTAACTGGCAAGTGTAAGATTTGTGGCTCAAAATCATGGGATACAGATTCAGTCCGTGGAGAGACTATTTGTGCAGAATGTGGTTATGTTGCCGCTGAAAATATGATTGACCCCGGTGCTGAGTGGACAAATCATTCAGGCGGTGAAGATAGGAGTAGAGTCGGAGCTCCAACATCTTTAACAATCTCTGATAAAGGTCTATCTACAGAGATTAGTAGAATAGATTTGACATCAGGAGCCGCGGCAAGACATGGAATGTCTGGAAAGAACTTACGTGACTGGAGAAGACGGCAAAGAGTTGATCAGAGAAGCAAAACAAGAGATAGTAGGAATAGAAATCTAACTACTGCTATGCAATTTATTAGAGACAGAGGAGGATTACCGAAACAGATCGAACAAGAAGCTGCAAATCTGTACAGGCATTCTATGAAAGAAGGAATAGTTACTGGAAGGAGCATCAGAGGAGTCACTGCTGCTTGCGTATATATCGCAGCAAGACAAGCAGGAATTCCAAGAAGAATTGACGTTGTTGCAGAAGCATTTGATATGGTAACCGAAGTTGAGCAAAAAGAATTGAAAAGGACAATTAGATTAGTCGCTAGAAAAATGAACACGCACCATATAACAGGACCTGAGGAATATTTTGAAAAATTTCATTCCGATTTACAATTGCCTCCGAAGGTATTGGGAGATACTAGAGACTTATGGGACGAAGTTGGAGAAAATTTGATCTGGCAAGGTAAAAAACCTTCAGGAATTGCCGGTTGTATATTGTACAAAGCATCGCAAAATAGTAATTCACCTAGGACACAAAGTGAGGTTTGTAAAGTCTCAGGAATCAGTGAGGTGACTCTAAGGGGATTATTGAAAATACTAAATCAAATATTAGCTGATTAATCCTATCTAAATTAATCAATTTCATATATCGTCAGAGGTATTTGTTGTTCATTAGCCATTTCAATTACAATTCTAGTCCATTTACTAGTGGATGATGGCATTGCAAGTATATCTGTAGCCGAGTTTAATATTTTTTGAGTTAGTGAATTAGGTGCCTCAGAACGACCTCGATCTCTGAGTGTTCTATTAGGGTCATCCCATTCTTCAGAAAAAATAGCTATTGGAATTGAATTATTATCTGCCCAACGCTCAGCCATATAATCAACACCACTTGCACCGCCGACTATTATCATATCTGGATAACCATTTTTATTCACCCAATCCTCAATTAATTCCTCAAAAATCTCAAAATCATAAAACCTACTACTTCCAACTACTGCTAAATTGATAATATTACCATCCTGATTAAGGTCTTTTCTTCCAAGCGAGTCAACTACATTCTGTCCAAATCTGGGCGCCATTAGTAGGTGCAGACAGGTATGTATGGATAAATGTCGTGTACAAAACAATACATTATTTCATATCTGATTATCATTTCGGACTGCATGGTGGCATGTACTGATGCTAGATATTGATGCGATTCGTGCAGATTTCCCTATACTTGGTAGAGTTTTACCTAATGGTAAAAATCTTGTCTATTTTGATAACGCCGCAACTTCGCAAAAACCTCAATGCGTTATTGATGCAATGAGTGATTTTTATGAGAATTACAATTCAAATGCCCATAGAGCAAATCATACACTAGCTGATGAAGCAAGCGCTGCATTGGAAAATGCTAGAAGTCAAATTTCTAATTTTTTTGGTGCTAAGCCAGAGAATATGATTTACACTAGTGGAGCAACCGAAGCAATTAATCTTGTTTCTTATGGTTGGGCTAAACATAATTTGCATAATGGCGATGTGATTGTAATTACAGAAATGGAGCACCATGCAGATATAGTGCCATGGCAAGAACTATCTAAAGAAAAGGGCGTAGAAGTAAGATACGTGCCGATAAATAACGAAACATTCGTATTGGACATGGAGGCTTTTGAAATAGCCTTGGAGGGTGCAAATTTGGTTTGTGTCACTCATACTAGTAATGTCTTGGGAATTAGAAATCCAATAGAGGACATAATAAGAATGAGTAAACAAGTAGATTGTAAAGTGCTAATTGATTGCGCTCAAGGTGCTCCTCATGAAAAAATAAATTTTGAAACACTGGGAGCGGATTTCTTAGCAATTTCAGCACATAAGATGGCTGGTCCTACAGGCATCGGTTGTCTTCTGACATCGAAAGAAAGAATTCAAGAAATGGGTCCTTTCATGACTGGTGGTTCAATGATAAAGAAAGTCACCACAGATGGTTCTACATTCAAAGATGGACATGCTATGTTCGAAACAGGAACCCCGAGAATTGCAGAAGCAATAGGTTGGGGGGCAGCGGTTGAATGGTTAGAGCAATTTAAGATGGAAGATATTCATAATCATGTTCATGAGATTGCGTCATTTGCAGGAAGTGAAATGGAAAAAATACCTGGGATCAAAATTTTTGGCAACCCTAGTGACAAGAATTCATCTGGTGCAGTTTCATTTTTACATGAAACAATACAATCTCAAGACTTGGCATTGCTACTAGATCAAGGAGGTTATGCAGTTCGTACAGGACATCACTGCGCACAACCACTAATGGATGCATTAGGCGTCCCCTCAACCAATAGAGCATCATTCTGGATATATAATACCAAAGAAGAAGTTGAAGGTTTCATTAATCATCTCAGATACATATGTGAAAAATTTGCATAAGAATACAATCATTTCAATAAAAAACACCCTTACGGCGTAACATGTCTTCGCTTTGGCCTGAGCATTTAGACAACATTGTGGACGAGTTCAAAGATTGTTTTGACTCAATGGAAAGGTATGAATTACTATTTGAATATGCTAAAAAGAATCCGAAACCACTTCCAGAAGAGGAATGGACAGAAGAAAATCAAATTTTAGGTTGTCAGTCGAGAGCACATGTGATTTGTTCACTGAATGATAATGGACGTTTCATATTAAGATCGGGAGCGGACGCACAAATTGTTCAGGGACTAATGAGTATAACTGCGATTGCAGTAAATGGATTAAAGCCAATTGAGGTTTCAAAGTTAACTCCGGCATATATAGAAGAAATGGGGTTGAAAGCGGCTTTAAGTCCGAATAGAGCAAATGGTTTCTTGAATATGTTCAATAGAGTGATTCAAGAGGCAAAGATACTTTCGGAGACTTAGGATGATTGATAAGAATGCTGTTTTTGAGTCTTTAAATGAGGTTGAAGACCCAGAAATGAAAATTTCGGTTATTGATTTAGGCCTTATTTATGATGTGAAAATTGAAAATACACATGCAGAAATTGAAATGACTCTTACAAGCCCCGGTTGCCCTGTAGCACCAGAATTAATGGCAGCAGTTCACAGAGCAGCCTTGAATACTAAGGGCTTAGAAAGCGTTCATGTAAATCTTACTTTTACACCTCTCTGGGATCCAAAAATACATGCCACCGAAGACGGGAAATTTGAGTTAGGCATATTCTAGATAAGGTGTGAATGTGTTATCAAAAGAAGAAAGAATTTTGGGTTGGTACAAGATTCCTAAATCGTCAAGAATATTACTTATAGCTACTACATTAGTTGTTATCTTCTTGACACCAAATCTTGCTGAAGGATATGAAAGCACATGGAATAGAATAGAGATTGGCTCAACAGATGACTATAATGCGGCTGTGATTGATTCAAATGGAGATGCTTGGGTTTTTGGAGATAATGGCATAATAATTCATGGTGAAAAAATAACAAATTGGAGCATGGTGAATTCGCCTACTGATGAAGACATTCTAACGGCATATTCTAACGATTATATGACTGCAGCCGCTGGTGAAAATGGAACGGTAATTTACAAAGAAATAGATTCTAGTGAATGGATTGACAAAAGTGTTGATTCTCAAACAAGAATAAACTCAATCGCAATTAACAATATGAATGAAATTATAATCGTTACAGATTTTGGTGGAATTCAAATTCTAAGAGAAAATGAATGGTTAGAAATAAATTCATTGACCTCAGAAAATCTATACGATATTACATTCGAAGAGGATAGGGGATTAATTTCAGGTTCATCCGGATTAATTATGGGCTCTGAAGATAATGGTATGACTTGGGAAATCAGAGAAACCCCTGAAATTATCTCAGAATCTGAGATTATATCAATTGGTTTCTATAAAACAAATAGGGCTTACGCCATAACTTCAAATGGACAAATATTGAAATCAACACAAGAAGCATTGACAACAACTGTAGGTTATTCATGGACTATTAAGGAGATTGAATCTGAAAATTACACCACTAGCCTTAATGTAAATCTAACATCATTAGAAATATTGAGTACTACTAAGATTTTATTGACCGGAGATAATGGTTATGTTGCACTGAGTAAAGATGGAGGGAATATAGTTACATCTCAGCTATTGCCAGATGGTTTCGACAATCAGAAAATAAATGATATAGCTATGGAAAATGCATTTAGAGGAATAATTGTTGGAAATAATGGAAATATCTTCTATACGGAAAATGGAGGAGAGGACGAACCAGTTGGATTTGAAGTAATTGACTTGAGTAATTTCAGTGAGTTCGTTGATTTTACAAAAGATAACCTTTGGGAGGGGTTGAAATCAACGATAAAAATAGTAATCTTTGGAATTCTTCTTGGTTTCTTCCTAGGTATTGTTTTAGCAATGTGTAAAACTGCACCAACTACTCTAAAACAGATGATTGAAAGCGATTTAGAGAAAACATTGATCTTATTCTGGTTAGTAATACCAATAAGCATCTTATTCGCTAGAGATGGAGGAATAGGACTGGGGATTTTTACATTCTTAACAATAATCGGTATAACCATTTTACTAGATTATTATATCAATAAGAATAAAACAGATTCGGAGGGTTTTCTAGGAATCCTAATACCAAATAATCATAGGAATAAAGTAATCAAGCTTCTTGGTTTATCGCTATTAATTGGTATGCCCATTTCAAAAGAATGGGGCTTCGATGGAGGAGCAGAATTAATTTACTCAGCACTGAATGATTTTCATGATTTCCAGCTTGGCTCAGATACTCCGAAATTATCCGCTCAACTAGGATATATTTTCGCACCAATTGGAGATCCAAGCGCATTCTTTAGGCTAATAATTGGTATAGGTCTGACATATCTTGGAATTTTATTTTTTATGGCGAATGGTAGTTTTTCTAAGAAAACATTATTCGCAGGTAAGTTGTTTTTATTGATTATTTTATGGAGTATTATTTTAACAGAGTTATTCGTAGATTTTAATGTTAATAACTTTGAATTTAGTATTACTAATTTAATGAAATATTTACTTATCTTGGGATTGGGATTATTCATGACTAGAAAAATAATTCCAGAGTTTTCTAGAACTGGTTTTGAATTGAACAAATACAATATTACTATCGACCCATGGAGTCTAAGGCCTCTGAGTAGTTTAGCAACTCTTTATACTGATTTTTTCAGAAATACGCCGTTATTGGTACAATTTATGTTTATCCATTTCGGTGTTCAATTAGGAAAACATATACAAAACATAGGAATTGATGTCACGGATGATTTAACGATGATTTCTTCTCATCTTGGACCTTTAGATAGCCTGTTTTCCCCCATGATTGATTATGTAAGTGAAAGTTTATTTGGCCCTGGAAAAAGATCATATCTTAGTGCAATCTTTGCATTAGGGCTAAACTCCGCAGCATATCAATGTGAAACAATAAGAGGCGCAATAGCAGCAATTCCATCAGGGCAAATGGAGGCAGGAAGAAGTATAGGTCTGACTTATATGGGGACTATGAGACTAATTATTTTACCTCAGGCCATCAGGATATGTATCCCCCCACTAGGTAATGAAATGGTAAATCTAGTACTAAATTCGTCTCTAGCGAGTGTTATCGCGTATACTGAATTGACACGTCAAGGGAAACTAGTTGTGGCAATTACTTTCCAGATCTTTTGGACTTGGGGTATGGTAATGATAGCTTATTTCGTAGTCACATGGACTCTAGCTTTACTATTGAGAAGATTAGAAGAAAAGACTAGGATTCCTGGCTTGGGTATTTCTGGAGGCAATTAGAGATGGAAGAAGAAGTACTAATCATAGAGAATCTCGAAAAAATATATGCTGGAGGAGTACATGCCGTCAGAGGAGTTTCGTTCAAAGTTAAAAAAGGAGAATCTGTAGCAATTATAGGCTCATCAGGTAGTGGGAAATCAACTGTACTTAGATGCATTAACAGGCTTATAGAACCTACATTAGGAGTAATCAAATTAAACGGAGAGGTGATAAATAATCCGTTAGCAAATGTTAATGAAATACGTTCAAAAATAGGAATGGTTTTCCAATCATTTGAACTCTTTTCACATCTAAAGGTCTTGGAAAATATAACATTAGGACTTAGGCATGTAAGAGGTATGAATAAGGAAGATGCGGAGAAAATAGCCCTAGAAGTATTGGAAAGAGTAGATATGTTAGATAGAATAGAGGCTTATCCGGGAAACCTGTCTGGAGGGCAGAAACAAAGAGTAGCAATTGCAAGATCTCTAGCAATGCATCCAGAAGTTATATTATTTGATGAACCGACTAGTGCCTTAGATCCTGAATTAATAGGATCAGTGTTACAAACAATTAGAGGTTTAGCTGATGAAGGAATGACAATGGTAATAGTTACTCATGAAATAAATTTTGCTAGAGATGTTGCTGATAGAATAATCTACATGGACAAGGGAATTATTGCAGAGGAAGGCCCATCAGACATCATTGAAAATCCTAAAACTGAGAGGCTGAAAGAATTTCTTTCAGCGATGGATGATGAATGATTAGGAATCAAATTAACCCTTGAGCAGTCATTGCCTCTGCGACTTTAAGGAAGCCCGCAATATTAGCGCCTGCCACATAATTATCTGGCATACCATATCTTTCAGCTGTTTCTGCTGCATTCTTATGTATGTCCACCATGATTTTGTCTAATTTAGCATCTACTTCTTCTCGAGTCCAATTATATCTTAGAGAATTCTGAGACATTTCAAGACCTGAAGTGGCGACTCCGCCTGCATTACTAGCCTTTCCAGGTGCAAACATAACGCCATTAGTTAAGAAAACTTCAACAGCTTCCGGAGTACAAGGCATATTCGCACCTTCTGCTACAGCCATAACTTGATTTTTAACTAGCATTTTTGCCTCTTCGCCGTTTATCTCATTTTGAGTAGCACAGGGGAGTGCTACATCGACATTTATCCCCCATAATCCATTTGAAGCTGGTTCTGGTTCAGATGGAGTGAAAGTGGCACTTGAATATTCTTCAGCATACTCTGAGATTCTTCCACGGCGATTATTCTTTAAATCCATAATCCAAGATAATTTATCCCTATCTATACCATCTGGATCATGAACAAATCCACTGGAATCAGACATTGTAACCGGTTTTCCTCCAAGATCTAAGACTTTCTCACAAGCAAACTGTGCAACATTGCCTGAGCCCGAAATAGAGACTGTTGCACCTTCGAATGATTTCCCCTTCGCTGCAAGCATTTCTCTAGCAAAATAAACTAGGCCATATCCTGTTGCTTCTGGTCTAATTAGAGAACCACCATATGAGAGTCCTTTTCCAGTAAGTACACCAGTGAACTCGTTAGCTAATTTCTTATACATTCCAAAAAGGAAACCTATTTCCCTTCCTCCAACGCCTATATCTCCCGCTGGAACGTCTAAATTAGCACCAATATGCCTCCATAATTCCATCATGAAAGATTGACAAAAACGCATTACTTCAGCATCTGTTTTACCCTTTGGGTCGAAGTCAGAACCACCTTTTCCACCACCCATCGGCAGACCAGTCAAGCTGTTTTTGAATACCTGCTCAAATGCTAAGAACTTAAGGATCGATTGATTAACAGATGGGTGAAAGCGGAGTCCGCCTTTGTATGGCCCTATTGCGCTATTCATTTGAATACGGAATCCACGATTAACTTGTAAATTGCCACTATCATCATACCAAGGAACTCTAAATTGAATTATTCTTTCAGCCTCAACCATTGATTCCACTACTGGTAAATATTCAGGATGCTGCTTAATTACTGGAACTAAACTTTCCAGCACCTCTTCCACGGCTTGATGGAATTCAGGTTGGTTCGGGTCTCTTGCAATTACACTATCGTACACTTTTTTCATTGTATTGTCCATGGGATTCACCAAGGTTTCCGAATCTAGATTAGTTATCGGGCAAGCAGAGGACCGACTAACCCCTTTTGAATAGTATGTATTGGACAACTCATTAAACAGTAATTATGAGAAGATATGTTCTTCGGCAAGACGTTCTACTATCTTCTCATAACCGGGTAAAGTCATAACATAGACAACTTCCTGAGATACCTGTCTATTCCTTAATGCCTCAGCTATTGGAGTATGGTCTTTGAACCATCGTGTTTTACCATCATCGCCAATTATTCTAATATCTACTTGAGACATACGAGGTTCAGAAAGCAATAATTTAACCGAAGGGACATCTATTGCAACATAACCCTCATCTAATCCTGCGCGCTTCGCAATTTCATCTTCAAGCTCAATTCTTTTGGAAGAGTTAGATGCTAGATAAATTAATTTTTCAATAGTTTCTTCGGGTAAATCTTGTCTTCGACGACTAGTTGATATTTTCATTAGTTGTCTATACTTTAGCCTCCTAACCATATCTCTAGCAAACTTTCCTGAATCATAAAGCGCCCCCCAAATTTCTGAGTCGACTCTTTTCTGTAAATCTAATGAATCGGGCAAATCATCAACGCTCCTTTCAACTGCTCTGGAAAGCATAATTTCAGTTACTCTTGTTACTCTATGGAAGTAAACGGCACTATACATTAGCCCTCTAGCCATCATCATACCTTCTAATGCAGGTAAACCTCCTTCTTCTACTGCTACATCTCCCCCGTGCCTCTCTAGGCATTCAATAAGTCTATGATGGTCAATTATTCCATGCTTTACTCCTGTAAAATGAGAATCTCTCAACAAATAATCCATCTGATCACAGTCAACTGGTCCGTGAATTAAGTGGGATAAGGTGTCGTCTTGAAAAACAAAATTCTCTTTACCTTCCACCCATTGTAGTAAATTTCTCTCAGTACCACCTGCATCAGGTCCACGAATAAGTCCTGCAACTTCCTTAGGATCTATTTCATAAGACTCAAGAATCTCAGGGATGCTTCTTCGTTCTGAGAAAAATTTAGCCTCACCTTCTCTTAGAATATCATAATCGCCTAAGATTATACCCTCCGTAATCGACATGTGATCAAGCCCCCCTCTTTCATGAAGAATATGTTCTAATGTATGTGAATAGGGGCCATGACCTACATCATGTAACATTCCAGCAACTTGGACAGTAGATTTCTCATGCGCATTCAAAGATATAGAATCAGCCATTAATCCTGCAATATGAGAAACACCTAGAGAATGTTCAAATCTAGTATGATGAGCGCCAGGAAATACAAGATGAGCTAGTCCTAATTGTTTAATGTGACTAAGTTTATTCATTTCAGGTGTTTTTAGCAATTCCTCCCTGACATCATCAATACGAAATTGTCCATGAATTGCATCATTAATGACTTTGATAAAATCACCTCTGATTAGCCCAAAGAGTAGTTACTATTGAACCGCACTATCTAACAAAATGGAGGGAATAAATAAAAATACATAAAAATTAACAATTTGTAATTCATTTGCAATTCATTTGCATTACATTTATGTGCTGGACGTCTTCTGCTAAGGCTGAGGGACGACGATGAGTGGACAAAGCCCGATGGTTTCGCTAAGGATTCCAGAAGATCATTTGCTGGCACTAGATCAGAGGATAGGTTTTGATGGAATGAGAAATCGATCAGATGTCATTAGAGACGCAGTAAGGCGATTACTAGAGCAGGATGTGATTAATCATGGCGATAGTGTAAAAGTCAATTTAGGCCCCGAATTAACAATTCTAATGAACGATTTTTGTAAGATTCATGCAGAAAAACCAGAAACTGTGTTGAAAGTAGCTGCAAGGAATTATATTCGAAGAGAAACAATAGAGGGGATGTCTGTGACAAAACTCCTCGGAGAGCGTATGAATGAGCTAAGTGCGCGATTTAATGATGATTCGAACGCTCAGAGGTGAGAGAATGAGCGAGGATGGGATGCACAAAAACGTGGGGGGGCGTAAAAGCCCCCTCACCCAACATCATAAAACAAAAATCACTATTGGTTTTTCGGGAGTTAGGAGTAGAGCAAAGTTAAGCAATGCTGTAGGATATGATGCGAAAGATGTACCTAGGGTCTCACGTGGAAGAAATCGAATTACCGATAGAGAGAAATTAATCTAATACTCAAACACACACACCGCTCCGTACGCTTCGTACGGAGCACCTTAGAAAGACAATCTTCTTGGTCGTTCTATTGTCAGGTTTGCTTTCATGGT
>CAXFIU010000023.1:0-20972 GCA_964003245.1 uncultured Candidatus Poseidoniales archaeon | reverse complement strand
TTCATCACTAGAAGTTGGCATTCCTTCATGAGGATAATCGACTTCAATAACTTCATCATCTTCAGATGCTGGTTCACTGGTATTTTCAGGTTTTCTACGTAATATAATGACTCCAAGATAACCAAATACAGCTAATACGATAATTCCGCCTGAAACTGCCAAAACAAATTGTAAATTGTTTTGGAAATATTTGAGGCCAGGGTGAGAGTCTGAATTATCGCCTACTCCGTCACCATCTGTATCTTCCCACTCTGAAACATCATTAGGGAATCCGTCAACATTATCTTCATAATTATCGCCATCAGTATCAGAAAGAAGAGGGTTTGTACCTTCTTCAAGTTCTTTGATATCTGACCAGCCATCGTTATCGTCATCTGTATCTGCTTCATTACCAATACCGTCGCCATCAGTATCAAGCCACTCACTAGGATTCAATGGATCCCAATCAATTACGTCCAAATGACCGTCTCCATCATCATCTGAATCTACAATATCACATTCACCGTCTGAATCTGTATCAAGAGGTACTGATTGAGACAAGAGTGAGTCGGTTTCACATATTTCTTCTTGCTGATCGAGCCAACCATCTCCATCATCATCTGTATCGGCATTGTCCCCTATACCATCAGAGTCGGTATCGATAGATTCACTAGAATCAAGAGGGAAAGCATCGTATATATCTAATATAGAATCATTATCGTCATCACTATCTTCAACATCATCTTTACATCCATCACCATCAATATCTGTTGTCGAGTTGCTAACCCAACCAATTAAACCAGGGCTACAAGAATCGACAGAATCTAATCTTCCATCATCATCATCATCAATATCATCATCGTCAATTACTCTATCCATATCAGAATCTAAGGAGCAATCATTAATCGAGGTTGCACCCTGAATTGTCGTAATATAATTAATTGGACATGAGGTGAGATATGAACTACCAGTAGAATCAGTATAAAAGTCAAATGGACTTATTTCTTGTGAGGATTGCCCCTCTAGTGAAACATAGTAACCAACATCTGCATCTAAACAAGATGATTGGCCAGAATTAGGTTGATAGGTTCCAGAGAAACAAGGTGTTTGACCGGTAGACATCTGCCCAGATGAGAAGTTTCCAACATCTGCAGCAATGCAAGAAGTTGATTTTTGATTCGGTTGATAAGTTCCACTAAGACATTCAATATAATCAGATTGACCCTGATTCATCACATACGTACCTTCTGGAGCGTCGAGACATGATAACTGACCCTCGGATGGCTGGTAAGTTCCTTCTAGACAAATTAATTGTGAAGATGCCCCCTCTAATGGAACATAATATCCTAAATCTGCATCCATACATGAGTTAGAACTTGTTGAAGAAGAGTAGGGGTTGTAAGAACCTGCTAAACATGGAGTTTGTATTTCTGCGGCCTGTAAATCGACATAATGCCCTGGATCTGCATTATAACAACCGATTTGTGCAGCTTGTGGCTGGTAGGTACCTAGTGAACATGGTTCTTGGCTGATTGCTTGGTATGAATTGACGTAATATCCTGAATCCGCGTCAATACAAGAAGATTGAGCAGAATTGGGCTGATAAGTTCCAGGTAAACAAACCAATTGCACAGATGAGCCATTATTTGGAACATAAAAGCCTTGGTCGGCGTCTAAACAAGATGCTGAACTATTAGAACCAATATCGGGATTATAAGTTCCAAATAAACAAGCAGTCTGTGATGATGAGCCTGTAGAATCTACATAGTATCCTGGATCTGCATCAAAGCAACTTGTACCTGACGAATATGGTTGATAAGTTCCCAAATCACACTCTGTTTGATTTGCAGAGGCATTAGTATCTACATAATGGCCAGGATCAGCCGCAAGACACCTAGTCTGACTGTAATTTGGCTGGAAACTACCAATTGCACAGGGAGACTGAGTTGTCGATGCAAGAGCAGAAGTATAGTATCCAGGACTAGCATCTATACAATTAGAACGACCTGAAAATGGTTGATAAGTTCCAGGTATGCAAGGTAATTGAGAAGTAGATGCAGGACTAGGGACATGATAACCTGGTGATGAAAGGATACAAGATATTTGATTTGTATTAGGTTGATAAGTACCATTTGAACATGCTATTTGAGAAGGGGAACCTGAAGAAGAGGTATAATACCCTGCATCAGTATCGATACATGTTGTCTGAGCGGTCTGATTCTGGTACGTTCCAGGAGAACATGCTATCTGATTAGTAGCTCCAATGGTATCGACATAATAGCCTAAAGATGCAGGTGTTTGCACAAAAGAGCCGTAAGCAGATGTATAATATCCAAGAGAGGTTGTCAAACAACTGGTTTGTCCAGTTAGGCCTTGATATGATCCAGGGGAACAAGGTGTTTGAGAGGTTGAACCATTGCCCGAAACGAAATATCCCTGAGCGGCTTCAGTGCATGAAGAACTTCCATAACCTGATTCGAATGTACCCTCTGAGCATAGGAAAGAACTGACACCAATTTCTGCATCCATAGAATAGGATATGTCTCCAATTACACTAGAGCCATCAGAACTGTGATATGTTAAATTCATTTGATAGTTGCCAGTAGAATTTATTCTCTCGATGACAATAAAAATATCACGAGAAGAAGAACTAGAGGAGAGATTTGTAGAAACTGTAGATTGATTAGTCAGAGAATTGTTACTATCTAAAAGAACCATTGATTGATCAAAAAGTGAAATATTCACCTCATTATTTGGTGATTCGATAGTTACAGAAATATGATGTGACTTAGCAATATTAATTTTGTAATAATCATGAGTATCATATTGGTTACCAATTCGGCCGGTATAACTCGCACTTGTTGAACTAAGATTGTATGATGAACTGTTCGAGTTCCCCGCATCTCCGGTGCTCATCGAAACAAAACTTCCGGGATTTGAAATAATACATGATGATGACTGAAGCTGATTTTGATAGTACCCCTCTGGGCAAATTGATTGATTAGTAGAAGCGGTAGTATCTACATAATGTCCTGCAGAAGCTTGATTACAGTATGATTTTCCTATTTGATGTTGATATTCCCCTAAGCCACATTCAGACTGATATAATGCTGAGAGTAATGAAAAATGACCTGCGGATGACTCTGTGCAATCTATCCTACCCCAAGAACCAAGGTCACAATTCATCCACCTAGCAGGATTATTTGGAAAAGGATCTGTGGGCGAAGGAACTCCATCTCCATCGTCATCACCTAGCATATGTACGTCTAAATCATTAACAATCCCATCACCATCCATATCTTGATCAGAATAAGACACGTTAGAGGCACTAAAGTTCATCAAATATGGAGATAATTTAGAATTAGAAGTATTATCAAATATATTTTCCTGTTTACCCCAGCAATATAATTGATATGAGTTGGAAATTGCACAAGTGGACTCAGTACCTGCTGAAACTGCAATAGCGTTTGAGATGTTAACGTACTGAGGTAAATTAGAATTCGACCCAGTACAACCACTAGTAGATATTACTGATGAGCATTCGCCATTTCCTAGTTGCCCATAGGTATTTACACCCCAGCAATTTATAGAATTATTATCCAAAATTGTACACACGTGAGAGCCGACCCCGTCAAGAGAAATAGCAGTCCTATTAACTGGAAGATTGATTGGAATAACACCATTTGAAATCAGACCAGATGAAGTTGCGGTGTATGATTCGCCCCAACAACTAATATTTCCACTAGAGAATATTGCGCATACGCTATATCCAGGAGTTGCGATTGAAACTGCCCTTTCACCGACTGAGTGATTAACTATTACTGGAGAATTACTATTTGTCGTAGTACCATCAGCAAAGATACCATATGAATTATCTCCCCAACAGGAAATCTCACCTGTGTTTAACAAAGCACAAGAGAAATCATTACTACTGGAAATTGAAACTGCTGTTTTGTTCACACCTAAATCTACTGAAACAGGAGAATTTCTATTATCATTTGAACTATCACCTAACTGGCCTTTGTTATTTCGGCCCCAGCAAGAAACAGAACCATCATCTAAAATCACACAATAGTGATCGTTTCCTTCAGACAAGGCTGCAGGAATATTACCGCCAAGATCAACATACCCGCTCAATAGCTGCTGATTACCCAGTCCAAGTTGACCATAGTTATTAATTCCCGAACAAAACAAACTGAAATTTGACAAAAGAGAACATTGGCCTGAGACGGATATTACATTATCTTCAGAGAAAATCGGAGAGCCATTATAGAAAGAAACTAAAGAACCATTTTCAAGAACCAAGGTAGGGGAGTTAGAATTAAGTTCAAAAATAGAATTAGTAAATACACTACCTCTCTCAGAACCAGGAGAATTCATAGCACTAGATGTTTGAGAGGTTGATGAATCTAAATTCCCAATATCTTCTAAATCTGTTGGAATATCAACAAAATCTATCATAGGAACTAATAAAAAGAGAAAAGAAATTCCAATCGCAAGACTTTTTTGCGGTGACTGAATGTTTGACATATAGGTCTAGCGTACATCTTCAGAATATGACTATTCCTCTAAACTGATATACAAATGTATCAGATTGATAACACTTTTTCTGCTATCGGAGATAAATCAACTTGTGCCATTTCAAAGGCCATTTCAACGGAATCAAATGGGATTTTGGAACTGCGACTAGCTTTAGCCCTAGAACTAATAATTCTCCAAGCTGCTTTTTTCCCAATACCAGGTATGGATTCAAGTTGTTGTTGAGAAACTGAATTAATATCCAATCCAATCTCCACACCTGAAATACTTCTCATTCCATGACCTGTGACCAATATATTAGAACTAGTCTCAAGAGGAATAAGATAAGGAACTCCAATTAATATCGGATAAGCACCTATCTGTCTTCCAAAAGTAATTCCTGATTTACCATAAATTGAAGACGAGCGAAAAAGAGGATCTTTTACCTGTTCAGGTCTTCTGATTCTATCACCTTGAGATTCCCACCAAATCTTAGATAATTCTGAACCAATGGGGAAAATTTCCTCGAGAAGGGGCTTGTCTATCTCTTCACGCACCTTTTTCTTGAAACTTCTAAAGTCACTCTCAGATATTTCTTGAAAACCTTGTCCTTCAACTTGTCTAATATTGATTCGACGCAACCATAGGCCATCAGATCTTAAGTCTTCTAATAGTTTGAGATTCATATCATAACTTTTTTTAGTTTCTCCATTTAATCCTGCAATGAAATTAAGTCCTGGTAAAAGTTTGGGGAGACCTCTTTTCCCCTTTTCACGGCCAAAATCATTGATATGTTTTATTGCAATTTTTAATTGCTTAGGGTCACAATTAAGCCAGTTCATCTGATGAACGTGAGGATCTGCTGATTCTAAACCAAATGACAAAACAGCACCATCACTTAGGTTCTCAACTAAGCATTTCGTTATCTCTGTGGAAGGGCCGAGATTTTCAGCAATTATTGATGGATTGCCATTATCAACATGCAAAATGTCCAATCTCTCATCTTCTCTGGCTCCTGAAAGAACTTTACATATTGGTTCTGGATTTGGAATTGGGTATTCCAATTCTCTAACTCCCTCTGCGCGATATGTGTAGATATCTGTTGCACCGCCAATGCGTATATTTCTCACACCAGAATCTAAAGCTCCTGAAATTTCTTTCAAAATTTCATCTTCATTTCTCCATATCGGAACACCTTTCTTCGGCTCTATACAAAACTTACATCCTCTTTTGAATCTAACACAACCTTGGTATAATTCGATTTCAAAAGTTAATGGCCCGGGGCGCCCATCTATAGTAAATAAATCAGGATGATTTGTAACCGCCTTAGAGGTTGAACCATGACGCGCCCAAAGTGCCCATTCATCTTTTGTTCTTTTACTGTGTTTCCATTCACCTGTAGAGAGAAATGTATTCAGAGAAGAATCAACATCGTTAACTGCACAGAAAAGATTTGTTCGCAAGGGCGTCCATCCAGAATATCTCCAATTTTTTATTGCCCATCCGCCGCACAATATTGGAATCTCACTAGGTATTAAAGAAAGAATTGTATCTAATTCTCTTTGGCTAATTGGCGTACCACGGACATACTTACCAGGGACGATAGAACCTGCAAGAATTACTGCCCCTGAAAGATTGGATAACTCATCCCTAATCTTTCCTCTATCGGACTTATCTTTCAGGAGTTGTTTATATTCAATCCTCCATTGATCAATTGTCAAATAGGTGTAAGGGATGCCTCTAGATTCTAGAACGCCACAAATATAACGAATATGAAAACCAAGATAGTTTGGGACACCAAAAGCAGCCGGTTCATCTTCATAACCATCGATTACAAGCCAGCCCTCCATATGTCATAGGAGATGACCATCAGCAATGAATTACACGGTTATTTTCTATTCTGCCTACGCCTATTACTAGACCCGCCGCGAGATTCATTAGATTCTTGCACACTAATTTTACGCCCATGAAAATCAGTCCCATCTAATTCTTTAACTGCCTTTTTTCCATCCTTTAGACTTGAAAAATTAATGAAAGCAAAACCTCGAGATTTACCAGTCTCACGGTCTTTGGCTATATGAACATCTTTGAGTTCGCCATAAGTTGAGAATAATTTTCTTAAATCATCTTCATTAGCATCCCAAGAAATACTTCCAACGAATAATTTTACACCTGATGACTCCAACATTTCGGACCTTGCTGCTTTCAAAACCTGACGTTCTGCTGAGAGTTCTTCCTTAGTAGCAGTACCATCATTCACCTTATTCATGCAATCACGACATCTAATTGGCTTACCTGGTGTTGGCTTAAACGGAACTTCTGTAGAAGTTGAACACATAGTACAAGTTGTTTTGTGCATTTCTCTACGCTGTCCTCTTGAACGATCATTTGACTTATTTCGACCAAGTTGTCTCGCTACAGAAGTTGGAATTTCGTGAGTTACCCCTCTCCTAAAGTCTGCTAAAGGAGACAGATATGGACGAGCCCCGTCGTGACCAAGATTTTTCTCAGCCTGTTCAGACCACCTCTCGCCCGGACGATTTAATATATCGATGTCTGAATTCTCTGGAATCGAATAACCAATACCGAAACCACTAGATAGGACACGATATCCTTTGTAATCACATCTATTACATGTCACATTGAAATCAGGTTCAGAATCGCTTTTTTGCAGAATAGCGCCACAAGGTGGGCAAATAGCATGGATCACACCAAAACTAGGATCATCTTTAGTTGATGCTTTGAGCATAGGCTCAAACTGAGTAATCTTGGCTCTTACAATATCTCTTGAACGCATTGCGTCCCCAGCAGAAGGGATATAACGATCAACAAAATCTGTCACATATATATCGGCAAATAATTTCAGAGCAGGGATATCTCTCCCTCCACCCTCTTTTCCTTCAATATGTAGGATTCGAATCTCTGCAGTTTTCGCGTTAAGACGATTAACTTGCCCAATTACTACGTCACCAACTTTTGGTAGATTCGCAGAAGACCCTGAAATCTCAACCGAGAGGATTCCATCTTCTACTGTTAACGTTCCAGAAAGTAAAGCTAAGGCACCCGAATCAGTATGGATAATGCCCTCCCCTAGAGAAGTATTTTCATCAACCAAAACACGCGTTCCGGGTGTAACAAAGTCACCTGCTGAAGCACTCATTGCTCTCGCGACTGATGATTCACCTATGAAGAACACGGGTCAAAACACAAAAGTTTAGTTGGGAGATAAACGCCAAAAACCAACCTTCGTCGAGTCTTTTTCTTTCAAATGGTGAGAATATTTTGCAGGTAAATTAAAATCAAACTCTCCGTATTTTTCTACCGACCAATTTCTTGATTCAAAGAAAGGACGTATGTGAGTAGCATGGGCGCTATGCATTAAATGAGATATTGCCCCATTTTCGATTATTAGGTCTAAAAATGGACGATCGGCTTTTTCTTTTTGACGACCCCAAGGGGGATTACAAACAATCAAATCAACCTTAGGAAAGCTAGTATTACTATCTAAATATTCATTTATTATCGAACCTGATTCACTTAAATTATTCAAGACTAGGTTTTCTTTTAATATTTCACAAGCTTTCTTATCAATTTCTAAAAATATACATCTTTCTGCTCCGACCTTTAATGCACCTATTCCAAGTATGCCATTTCCTGCTCCCAAGTCACCAACGACTGAATCAGGAGATATATCTCCAAATGAAATTATTGAAGAAATAAATAGTGAGGCAATATTTCCATCCGTAGAGTACTGTTCTAAATCAACATTTTCACAAGGATGAGGGTGTAATTTAGAAAGGGACATTGCGAGATGCCGGACTCTCATTATATTGTCCGAGGGGGAGATACATATCAATTACTTTGATTGGAACTAATATTAATCAGATTATTGTCCTGAATTATCTCATCAACAAGGAGTAACTCTGCAAGAAGAACTCCATATCCTGCGGCTCCACGAATAGTATTGTCAGATAATAATTTGAAAATTAATTTCTTATCTGAAACTTCAATCTCCGCTACAGATACTGGCATTCCCGCAGAAAGATCTTTGTCGGGGAACTTAGGTTCTGAACCAACCCATCTATGCTTAACTGGGTCTAACTTACCATCTACAAAGTTAATCACATTTGATGAAGAGGGAAGTCTATGATCACAAACTTCGGATGAGAAAGATTGCCACGTCTCTATTATTTCATGAGCACTAATCTGATTAGTAAAATCTATTTCAACTGTGGCAAGATGACCAAAATCATGATTAGATCTAGAACACCATACTTTGATATCTAAATTTGCTTCTTGGAAAATACCATCATTTTTTCTACCTAAAATTCTATTTAATTCTGAAACTACACTTTCAGATTCTCCCGGAATCGAAGAATCGATAGAAAAACCGCTCCTACCTTTTTCTAGCATCTTTCGTCCCCCTCCGGACAGGGATTGCTCTGTAGTAATTTTTACTTTCGAAAAATCAAACTTTGCTAAAAGAGGATGTAAAGTTAAGGCGATTGGAACAACCATACAATTGCTGCAAGATATTAATGAGCCTGTACCATAACTTTGAGAATCTAAAATTTTCAGATGATCTGAATTGACCTCAGGTATTACCAAAGGAACTTCGCCTTTGAGCCTATGAATTAATGCGTGACTTATTACACAAAATCCCCTTTCTGCTAAACTTTTTTCCACATCATTAGCAATGGAATCGGGAATTGCAGAAAATATCACTGAAACTCTTTTTTGTTTTAATTCCTCTATCAATGAATCTAAATCATTTAATCCTAAAACAGTAATATTTGGCAAATCGGGCCTTTCTTCGTCAAGTGACCAAGGTAGATCTTGAATTTTCATACCCACTGTAGAACTTGAACCAACTATAGATACTGGATTAAACCAATCGTGATTTACTAACCTCTGGAGGTATCTCTGAGCAACTAGGCCTCTTGAACCAAGAATTGCGCAATTAACAGCTTGCATAGTCGCCATATGCCCACGTTGAAGGGCACCTATCTAATAACAACTGTTTGCAGTTTTCTGACAAAATGAAAAACTGTAAGTTCAAATACTTCCAATTTTTATGATTAAATATGTCGGATATTGAGATGATTACAATAGCAATTCTCACTGCAGCACTAATTTTCTCATTATGGCAGTTAACTAGTAAAAATGGAGGAGATGGTGGACTCGAGTTACGAAAAGAAATTCGTGAAATGGATATTGAACGTACTGCGGCACTTATGAATACATTAGATGCTCTAGGGAAGGCTCAACAGGAACACTTGGCTTCAGTATCAAAGAATATAGAGAAATTAAAGGAAGGGAACGAGAAAAAATTAGATCAGATGCGTGAAACTGTAGATGAGAAATTACAAACAACTCTTGAGAAAAGGATAGGTGAATCGTTTAAATTAGTGAGTGAACGCTTAGAAGCGGTTCAAAGAGGATTGGGTGAAATGCAGAATCTAGCAACAGATGTTGGGGGATTAAAGAAAGTTCTTACTAATGTATCTACTAGAGGTGCACTGGGAGAAATACAGGCGGAACAAATATTACAGAATATTTTGTCTCCAGAACAATATGGGAAAAATGTGAAAACACATCCAGAATGTAAAGGTCAAGTTGAATTTGCAATAAAATTACCAGGTCAGAATGGTGACTTGGCAGAACCCATATGGCTTCCAATAGATTGTAAATTCCCTAAAGAGGATTATGAAAGATTGTTGGAAGCATATGATGAAGGGGATAAGGTACTAATTGAAAAGGCGACTAATTCATTCAAAGCAAATGTTAGACAAAAGGCTAAGACAATCAGTAAAGAATATGTGGCTGCGCCATGGACTACTGATTTTGCAGTTATGTTTCTTCCAACAGAAGGACTGTATGCAGATGTCGTAAGGCAGCCAGGACTTTTTGAGACCCTACAACGAGATTACCAAATTGTAGTTACTGGACCATCGACACTTGCAGCATTTGTAAATAGTCTACAAATGGGCTTCCGCACACTTGCCCTTGAGACCAATGCTAGTGAAGTATACAATGTCCTTGGAGCAGTGAAAACTGAATTTGTCAAATTTGGAGATCATATGGCAAAATTGCACAAACAACTCAATACAGCAGCTAATACAATTGGCGGTGATGGAGACTCAATAAATAGAAGATTAAGGGCAATGGAAAGGACTTTGAAAGATGTTGAGTCATTACCATCAATGACAAAATCTGAACTGCCCCTACTAGAAAATAATCAGCATCCAGAAGAATAAGATTTGGGAAAGGTAATCTGTGTATCTTCTTACGCGATGGCATGATAAAATGGCAAACCGGGCGATACCATCCAGTAGTTCATCTACCTGATGAATATGAAGTTAGAGACTTTACAACAGGAAACTATACTCCCTCAGAATATGAATTTGATATAGGGAGATATGATGAGTTAAGACCTGGCATGTATTCTACAGAACTATTTTCAGACGGTAGATTTCTGCATATTGGGATAGACATCGGAGCTCCTGTAGGAACACCCTGCATGGCATTTGATGAAGGGGAGATTTCGCATTATGGGTATAATGCGGCTGATGGCGATTATGGATATGTGATTATCACGAAACATATAATCGATAAAAAACCAATATGGGCACTATATGGACATTTGAGTGCTGATTCGATAAAAGGGAAAAAAATAGGCCAAAAGGTTTCACGCGGAGAAGTAATTTGCTGGATGGGTGATAAGCATGAAAATGGAGGATGGGATCCGCACTTACATTTCCAATTATCAATTAATGAGCCCGAAACTCATGATATGCCAGGGGTTGTCAATCCAGAAAATAGAGAGACGGCATTAAAAAAATATCCTGATCCAAGACTAGTTCTTGGACCGATTTACTGATTCTTGTCAAGATGAACCTTAAGATCAACAATAGAATCCATGTCAGAAGGATCAATTCCTTGTATCAAGGCTAAAGCGATACTTATCCAATCAGATATATGTGAAGCATAAAGTAGTCTCTCAAGAAGACTCTGGCCCTCACAATCAATTATCCATGAATTATCGTTATCAATATTTTCAAGCATCCAGTTCATCCTTGAATATACTCTAGGATGGATATTTTCACATGAAAAATAAATTAGAGAATGTCCACCATCACTAGCAGAGGTCCACGCTATTATTTCATTATGATTCATTTCAGGTAATTCTGCGGGACGTGCAAAAACTTCTGAATTTTCATTCAACTGATTAGAAAAACGACGTGCGGCAGGCATCAAAATATTGGGCGCAATTATTCCTATTTCTTTGTCTAACATTGATTCTGCAACAGAGAGGACTAATCCATTACCTCCACTTATATCGAGATCCAGGGAAGATGAACGCAAACGTTCAATCATATTTGAAATATCTTCACTACTTGGTTTCTCAATTATGCCTAAAGACCAACAAACTGATAGTTGACTGCCAAATAAATAACCAAAAGCCGACCTAGGCATTTGGCCACCAGGGACTGAGATGAATAATGATTCTTCACTTTCTGCAATTATCTCCTCAAGTTCACCGCCGGAAGATATTCCAATAACTGTCCCTCCCGATTCTAAGGCCTCACGGACACCATCAATTGTTTCCTCGGTATTTCCTGAGTAAGATGTTGCTAATATCAACCAATCAGGACCCCACCAGGAAGGTAAACCATAATCTCTCCATACTACAAAAGGAATACCTCCTGAATAATCGGCTAGAGTTGAAAGGAACATACCGCCTGCTCCTGAACCTCCCATTCCTAAACAAAGAACTCCTGACCAATCTATATCGGTATCGATATCGATATTTTTTGATATTGCCAATTCGAAATTATCCATAAATTTGCGAGTATATCCCACCATATCTCTAGAATCTAATTCTTTGGCAAGTTCTTGTAAATCTTTCAATTTCATGATTCCGACTCCCCTGTAAACCCAGGTAATGCTAGCCATATGTCATCTATGAACCCAATACGTAATTTTTTTGATTTTTTATCATCATCGTAAGGTAAAGCAACAGTCGTCATTGTATAATCATGAGGAGTCATGATTTCTGCTGCAGAGCTATCGCGATTTAATATATCAACAATATATTGTTCAGAACGAGAGCAAATTACTCTTGCCTTCTCCATATCTCTCCATGATGCCCCTGTTCTCTGGAAGAAATTTAATCGGCGTATTATTGGACCATCCTTTTGCCAAGAATCGATTAACCATAACTCATTATTCAATTTCACAACATCCCCTACATCATAAGCAGGTTTTCTATAACTTACAGTTAATCTTGTAATCTCAATACCATCTCTCATACCAACAACTGTAGAGGTTTCTTTGACTGTTCCACCAAATTTCTTTGTCAAAATACGTGCCCAATTTCTAGCCATAGCTTTTGAACCAAGTTGTAAATCCCAACCTCCAGTAACAATTCCTTCTTTAGTTATGAAAAACATTGGATCTGCTTCCATTCCTTCTAACATTTCATCTAAGGTATATCTTAATTCTTTGAGTTCTTTCTCTGATAATTTCCTCCCAGCTGAACGAAGTTGAACAATAGCCTCAAAATATGCTCCATCTTTCCTTGTACAGGGAGTACAAATTGCATTACTAGTTTGTAATAATACCTCAAAACTATTATCAAAACGAAAATTATCAATTATTCCTGAAACATCAAGATGAATTCGATTCGTTCTATCATCAATAATCTGTAGAGCAAAATCAACATTTACATCTTCAGCTCTTTCATCTAATTCTAAGTTATCACGAATTCTCAAATCTGCTAATGACTCATTATCTATCTTTGACCAACGCCCTCTAATTTCATATGACTCACATTTAGGACAGCGAAATTGCTGAATTGTATTAGAAATTTTAGATAGAGTAACGCGCTTCCGAAAACATGATTCACAAAGACGATTGGAAGAAAGTTCAGAGGAAACTCCACAAACAATACAAAATGCGTCGTTAGACATGTTACTCATCCCTTGCGAAAGCGTAGTGCATTAGAATGATTCGTGAGTAAAAAAAACTAAATTTCCGAGTTTTTATCGTCTAATATCAATTGACTCTCTCTTATTCTTATTCTGATATTATCTAATTTCTTCCCAATATATACAACATAATAGCCTAATAAAAATCCTAATATTGAATAAGTAACAAGATATGATTCAAAACCGTTCAATGAACCACCTCTTCATCTATCTTGTCTAGTAATCTTTGTAACTCCTCTTCCATTTTGTATGAAATATAAGTCAGAATAGAAAGACCAGCCATTAATATCCAAAAAGATATTACTCCCAAAATGAGGACTTCAAGCATTTTAGGATCTAACCCTGTCTCACTAGATTCAGCAATTACAACAGAAGGATGTCTCTTCTGATAAACTGTAGTTGCCACAGCAGTGATAGGTACTAAAGCAAAGCCAAATAATCCTATTGTCGAAAGAGTATCTCTGGTTTCAATACCATCCGGCTGCGCTTTTCTAGAAAGAACGATGAATAATGCAACAGCGGTGAGTAAAGCGAATGTATTCAATCTTAGATCACCCCAGTCCCATGGTACACCCCATTCTGCTGAACCCCATATTGGACCAGATATGACTACGCCTAAACCAAAAAGAAGACCTAAATCAGAGCCGGTGCAGAACAAATTCCACCCCCATTCTTTTCTCTTCAAAAACCAAGAAATTGCGCCAATAAATAATAGACAAAAACAAATAAATGAGGTCCAAGCAAAAGGTACGTGCCAGAATAGTATTCGATAAGCCTCTGGAGACCTAAATGGCGGAGATTGTACTAAAGGAGCGTATGTGTAACCCATTACTGCGGTTAATAATACACCTGCACCACCTATGCACGTTAGCCCCCAACCATAATATTTTGTTGAAGGCATAAACATGCGAGAGGTCACTATATGATGAATGCTCGTTTTCATGCTTCCGGAAGATAAACTGAAACCATCCAGACCAGTAAGCTAATTATTCCTGCTAAAAACATCATAAAAATCGGTTCTTCTAATGAAATACCCATACTCATACCATCGATAATTATCATTTCAAGAGAATCTACAAGCTCAATAAACGGCCATACTAAAACTAAGAGAAGGAGAGAAACTATGGAAGCCCCTGATCTTCTTAAATCTGAAACTAATAAATGTAATGATGAGGCGGCAATTGCAACCAGAAACATCACTAAGCAAGGCAACCATAACCAATAAACTACCGAATTATTAGCAATTGATATATTATCGCTTAGAATAAACCATGAGGTGTAAATTAATGGTATGGGAAGCAATATAGAAGAACCAATTATTGATGAAGAAAGACGAAATTTAGGACCTATTACTGCTGACCACCAACGGCCACAATTCTCTTCAGCATATCTTCCAATCAATGCAGGAGGTATTACTACTGAAATGAAAGGAGGTAGTAAAATCAGAGCGGATAAAAAATCAATTCCCAATGCAGAAATATCTTCTTCAGAAACCAAAGTATGAGACAAAAATAAGGCAAGGATTGCGGGAATTAGACGATTAATTGTGTCGATTGGATTTCTTTTTTCCATTCTATAGGCCCAGTTGAATAAACTAGAAGTCTTTCGAATTGGAATGTTATTAGTAGAATTAGGTATGGCAAAATCAGATTCAGATTGCGATTGGGAACTAAAAATGATTTTTCTATCATCACTAAATGTGAGAGTTCTGTCTGCTGAAGAAATTAATTTCGAATCGTGAGTTGCTATGATAATTCCATGCCCTCTGAGAATTAGAGATCTTAACCAATTAATTAATAGTGATTTAGCAGATTCATCCAATCCTTCTGAAGGTTCATCAAGTAAAACAGCTCTAGGTTTTTTTGATAATAAAGCGGGTGCAAGTCCAGAAAGAACGGATAGTCTTCTAGCTAGTCCACCGGATAGTTGAGAAACTCTATCTGAACTTCTATGTTTCAGGCCCCAACAATCAAGTAATTCTGATATTTTGTTATTATCAAACTCGCAGCCGGATACTTTCAGAACTGTTTCTATCCTTTCTTGCACCGTTTCTTCGCCTGACATCCCATTTTTTTGTAAAGTTAGGCCCATAGGCGGTAGAGAATATCTTCTACCCTCTGAATCTCGAACTAATTTTGTCCCAGAAGAGTCATATCTCCAATGAATTGAACCGGAAGAGATTGTATGCATTCCCGCACTAGATTCGAGTAAAGTAGTCTTTCCACAACCATTTGGACCAACCAAAGCGACTACCTCGCCCTCCATTAATTCGAAATCTAAATCTGAAATTATGAGACGGCTTCCTCTATGAATTTCTAGACCCGAAATCTGAATCAGGGTCTTATCTTCCATGTGCATCCGAGGGTGGTTCATCGTTTGAGTAGTTCGACAAAGAATCGAAGGCGCTATTGCTACTATACGGCCCGACACGGTTTGTGACTACGTTGCGAGAGTATGATTTATACTGGTCACAATTAGAAAATAGTGATTTTATTCTTCTTTCAATATATCTTGTAGTTTCTGTAATTCCTTTTGTGAATGCAATAAGAGAAAAAACTAGTATTGCACTTGCCATGGTTCTATCATTACTACTAGTAATGTTTGTTAGGTTTACTTTTACTCTCCTAGAACTTGATTTTAATGAAATACATTTCTTTTCATTATATCCATTTATTGCAGATGATCCAACACAAATTCATCGTTTTTTTACTTCCGCATGGTTTCATGCAGATTGGATTCACGTACTATCAAATATTCTTATTATTGGCCTAGTTGGCGTTCCCTTGGAACAAAGATTAGGATCTAAAAGATGGATTCTAATATATTCTCTAGGATTTCTAGGAGGGAATCTGGCATGGGTTGCATCACATCCTGATTCATTAAGTCCTGCAATAGGTGCGAGTGGTGCTGCTTTTGGGATACTTGGAGCTTATATGGCATGTTGGCCAAATGATGAAATAGAATTTCCGTTACTATTTTTTATTAGAGCATGGCCTATTTGGACAATTGTTTTTGTGAGATTAGGTTTGGAAATGTATCATATTTATATGATCCAAGAAGGTACTTCGGGAGAAACTAATATTGCACATATGGCACATATTGGAGGTTTTTTCTTGGCATTTGTGTTAGCAAGATTTATTGCAAAAGGTGGGCCCAGTTTATTAGATTCAGATAACGCATATAACAATCCTACAAATCCAATTGATGCAAAGAGAATTATTGCGAAAAGAAATCTGGAGAATTTAATTGATGACCCATGGGAAGTCGCAGGGAAACCTTTGGAAGGAAATGCGAAATGGATATTGTGGAATCTTAAGGAGCAAGGAGATGAATTAGAAACAAGACAAGCGTGGCTTGAAGAACTGGCAGAGAATACAATTTGTCCGATATGTAACGGAGAAGTGAAGCTGTTCGAAAAAGATGAAAATTATAGCCTAGTTTGTTCGATAAATGATGAACACCTTTTCTGGCCATAACTCTCTAAAAATGAATTAATTATCGGTTCAGATTATACATCTGTTGATGCTGGCTCTCTAAGAGAGCCATGGCACGAGCATCGAAAACAGTTGGGCCAATGTTAGTTGTGATGTTGATGTTAGTGCTGGATTTGTCAGTGGGAGTGTCGGCAATTGTACCACAGGAAGAGACCTCGAATATGAATCAAAATGAAGACCATGGGGATTTAACTGCAGAACTTGATAATGAAATACCTTTACTTATCTGCGATGGAGAAGTATGTCCAGAGAAATTTCGCGGAATTGGTTTTCCGCCTTGGGATGCAAAACCAGCAGTTGAAGAACCATACTGGTGGATGAACTTCAACACCGATAAAGACTCTAATGGAATGGAGGATAGTCTACAATATATGATAGCGGGTCAGAAAGAATCACATTCTGCGACAGCAATTCTAGGAGAAGATGGTCGTATGACTACAGCAATTATCGTGGGTTATTCATGGCATCCAGGTGAGACAGATCTGCAAAAACTAAAGGACATATTGATTAAACATGGTTGGGAAGAAGAAGGGTCTTGGTTTTTCCCAGTGGAGTTTATTGATTCTGTCGTCATCGATCATGTTCCAGTTAGTTCATTGATAGAAATTTGGCAGCAAGATGGAGTCGTAATGATAGAAGAGCAGGATAAAATTGTCTCTTATCTAAGCGTAGCAACAAGAGGTTCTAAAGTTCGGACTTCAGATGTTTATGATGAAACTTTGAGAGATTTCGGATATGATGGCTCAGGCGTAGTTATTGCAGTATTGGACTCAGGAGTAGATAATGAGCATTTTTCACTAGATGATTTCTCAGATAATAATAATGATAATGAAAATGAGCCTGATGATCTTTCAGATCCAAAATGGTTAGCGGGCTGTGACGCAACCTCTTGGAATTCTCAAGAATGTAATGACGGTGAATTTGATCCTGACGATGGAAATGGTCATGGCACACATGTTGCTGGCATAGCTCTAGGAACTGGCGATTCCAGAAGGGTCAACCAAGGATATGCACCCGGTTCCTATCTTGTCGATGTAAAAGTAATGACAGATTCAGGAGGGAGCGCTGGAGGAGATGAAGGACCTATAATCAAGGGACTACAATGGGTCTTACAAAATGTAAATACTGATTGGGGCAATAATGATTCTAGCGAAGGTATAGATGTAATGACAATGTCTTTTGGAAGTGGGAGTTCTCCGGTGGGAGAAAATGATCAGGGAGATGATGGGAATAATTCTGCAGCTAGACTCGTTAATAATTGTGCAGATGCAGGAATTGTCCCCATTGCAGCGATAGGAAATGATGGAAGTAATCGAGTTACATCTGTTGGAGCCGCAGATTCATCGATTACTGTTGGAGCAATTGATGATAAAAATACAATACAGAGAAATGATGACATCATAGCTAGTTATTCAAATTCGGGACCCAGAGTAGACGATAATGATGAGAATAAATGGGACGAATTGAAACCTGATGTAGTAGCTCCAGGTTCAGGAATTACCTCTGCAGAACATGCTACATCAAGTTCTACAATACCTGGACAGGATTCTGCATCTTTAGCAGATGATGGTTATGTATCAATGGATGGAACGAGCATGTCAACACCTGCAGTTGCGGGTTTAGTTGCAATAATTTTGCAAATAGATGATGAATTGGAACCTCAAGAAGTAAAGGATTTGTTGAGAAATAATTCTGAAGTCAGAGGCTCTGCTTCGATGCCATCAGTTTCAGATAAATGGAATGAAGATTATGGATTTGGGATTATAGATGGAAATCTAATTCTCCAAGCCATGTTGGGCGATGATACTGGAGGAGGAGATCCAGGAGACCCCGGAAATGGAACGGGAGGTGGGGACCCCCCAGTTGGTGAAGGCACAGGAAATTGGGCCGTCATTGAAAAGCCGAGTGGTTTGTGGCTGATAGAAGGCGAAAGTTATAGCGTGAGAGGGCATATCAATGAAGCTGGAGAAGAAAATGGAACTACTGAAGAGGTTCAAGTTCGAGTGACATACAAGTACAGACCAACAGGGGGAGGGCCTCTATCTACTGGTGTTCTAGTCGATTGGCATCAGGCACTTGGAACAATAAATTGGACTACAAATTTTGATATTCCTAATTTTGAAGAAGATGTAGACGTAGATGCAGAAACACTTCAAATTGAGGTCAAATCAAGAAATGAATTTGAACAATGGAGCAATACTACAAAAAATACTCATAATTTGGGAATTATTTCTCTAGAGGTGGACTCTCCGAGTAATCAAGATTTGGTAAGTGGTAATGTTGAAATTAATGGGATTCTGGAAACCGTTAATGGCGCCCAATTGCAGTGGAGATTGGGTACTGATGAATGGAAGAATATGACTTACTATTCCGGTTCTGGTGCCGAAGAAATACAATGGGCAATACCTTGGAATACTGAAAATACTGATGATGGAATGCAAAGATTCTCTGTTAGATTCGTTAGCGGCGTAGGTGTTGCTTCAGAAGAAATAAGAATAACCGTTGAAATTGACAATAATCCTCCGGCTCCCGACTTAATGTTTAGAACTGGAATTTCAGTTGAAGAATATGGTATTCCGATTAGCGAAACATATGTTAATACATTTTTAGAAGCAAAGGTTCAGATAAGAAATATTGGCGATATTTCAGCAGATGAATTAACAATTTATCTATTAGAGGATGGATATAGAAAAGATGAGATAATTATACAGAGTTTAGAGAGTGGAAATATAATTGAAGTATCTCTTTCTTGGAATCCCTCCACAGTAGGGGATAAACTATTGACTATTTCTTTAGACCCTCTAGACGATATACAAGAAAATAATGAATCTGATAATGATATTTCAATTACTTTCCCAGTCTTGCAAAGGCCACAAGGAATTGATTTGGCATTCAGGGATGGGGCTGTCAAAACAGAACCATCGATACCAAGACCTAAGGAGCAATTCCTAATTACTGGAAGAGTTGATAACTTAGGTTCTACCAATGCTATGGGTGTAGATGCAACTCTTTGGCTGAAAAATGATTTAGGGTGGATGGAAGTATCTACTACTACAATATCTCTTGTTGTCGGACAAGGAGCCAGTCAAATTGCATTTGCTTACATTGCTGAAGAGGTTGGCCCTCTAGAAATAAGAATTACAGTTCAAGGTGAAAGTGATTTAGATATGAGCAATAATGAAATATCCTCTACGATACTTGTTGATCAGTCTTCATTAAAATCACCTCGAGATTTAACATTTGATTATGGAGAGGAACCGGTGAAAGTGATTGATCTGAATGGAGAAGGTCTAGTCATAACCAACAAGGACGGAGGATTGGCTCTATATCGATTAAACTCAAATCTTGCACTAATACCTTGTTCGAATATGCTTGAAACAAAATGGTCAGGAGATTTGACCTCTTGGAGCACGAGTGATGGTTATGCACATATTGTTTGGACAAGAAGATATATTGACAATCAGGGTTATTTTAAACAAACAATAAGTTATTCAAGAATTGATGCCACATGCGAAATGGATCCTGTGCAGGACTTAATGGAACCTATATCGCTATCTGATGGAAAATATTTCGGTATAGATATTGATGTCAAAGGCACAGAGATAATTGTTGCGGGATACCATAGAGATATTTCAACAGGAGGGACTTTCAAAGATCTAACCAGTGTATTCTTACTAACATCAGATTATCCTATCTCTTCCGATGATTGGGATTATACACCAAATGTGATTGATGAAATAGAAATTAGCATGTATGATTCTGATCCTGTAACAGTAGAATTAGGAGAAGAATTTACTCATATACTATATCAATCAAATAGAGATGACATTACTGGTGAAGAAAGAATAGGATTATGGTACGCTCACGGAGATAATCAACAAACCTCTTGGACATATAGGAAAGCTATTGGAGATGAAGCAGGTATGCAAAAGATGTCAGTAATTACACATGACGATAGAGATTATATCTATTCTGTTTGGAAAGAAGGGGC
>CAXFIU010000022.1:0-21680 GCA_964003245.1 uncultured Candidatus Poseidoniales archaeon | reverse complement strand
CGGAATATCATATACACAATACAGATTACAGAAATGCAGACACTGATGGCGATGGACTGAATGACGGTGCAGAAGTAAATCTATATTCGGATTTAGGAGCAAATCCATTAATTTTTGATGAAGATATGGATGGAGATACATGGTATTGGTTTGAAGACTGTGACGATAATAATATTCTTAGATCGCCGGGATTGTCTGAAGCTTTAGACTCAATTGACAATGATTGTGATGAAGAAATTGATGAAGATTTTATAGATTTAGATACAGATTCTGATGGACTATCTGATTATGATGAATATTATTTCATTTCTACAAATCCTAATGATGGCGATACCGACAATGATGGCTTGCCTGATGGAATTGAAGTTAATACATATGCTGAATTAGGGGCTAACCCTCTAGTATATGACGAAGATAGCGATGGAGATGGTTGGTACTGGTTCCAGGATTGCGATGATGATGATATTGAGGTTTCACCCTCATTAATTGAAATGCTAGATAAGAAAGACAATGATTGTGATGGAGAAATTGATGAAGACTTCTATACAATCGATTCCGATAATGATGGCCTTTCAGACTTTGAGGAATATCATAATATTACTTCTGATCATAATGACGAGGATACAGATGGAGATGGAATTAATGATGGATTAGAAGTTCTAACTAAAATGTCAGATCCTCTGACATTTAATTTTGATAACGATAATGATGATTATTATGATTTTGAAGATTGTAATGACCTAAATGCAGAAATTAGTCCTAGCTCAATTGAAGTATGGAATGGTTTAGATGATGATTGTAATGAATTAGTTGACGATAACCTAAGAAGAGAAAATCTTATTCTTGTAGTTCCCCGTAATCAAGTATTATACAATTGGGATGCAGTTAATGAGACTCTAATATTTGGCTTAAATAATATCCCATCACAAGTAAATACGGAAATAACTTGGCACATAGGCGATTATAATTTAGCTCAGAATATCTCAAATGAGGGTACAAGATTAGTAATAAATGAATTAGAATGTGGTAAGAATAAAGATAATTTAACTATATTACTATGTACAAATGGAACAAGTACACAACAAATTAAAGCTACAATTATTGATTCTGGAGTGACAACCGAATTCATCTGGGAAATCGATATGGTTGTTTGGATTCCTCCTCCGTCATTTTTTGATAATTTAGTTTCATTTTTTACTAGCGGTTTAGGAATCTTATTCATATCAATTATGATGATATCAATTCTCATAGCAGGTGTATTTGTTAATTACAGAATTAAGCAGAAGAGAAGTCTCGAAGAAGCATATACGGCGTATAGTATTCCTTCGAATAAAATTGAATATGATTATTCATTTACAAAAACAGAATTACCCTCGGCTCCTGATTTGTCATTATTAGAAACACCGAATAATGCTTATGAGGAATCTTTACCCAATCTGCCTTCAACCATACCAATGGTCACTATTCCAAGTAAGAAGATAGAAGAAGAAGTAGAATTATTAGACATTCCTTCAAGAATCATAGAAGAATAATCATCAGGATTCTTCTTCGGGAGAAGGAAGTTCATCTTGCCCCCATTCAGCATCCGGACTTCCACCAGACCATTCTCCCTCAACTGAAATGTCTTCCACATCATCATCTTCTCTCCATGGAGGTTCTCCATCAGAACCACTGATAATCAAACAACCTTCCTCGTCAAGTCTCTTTTGGAGAGTTTTTATGCCAGATTTCATAGGCAACAAATGACCTATGGGGGTTCCTGCGGTGACGAATGGATGAGTGGCAGTACAAATCATTAAACCTCTACTTGGCGAATAAACATCGTGACTAATGCCTGGCCTTTCAGGGTCTGTAATTGTAGCAACAACCTCCCCCTCATCTACGAAACTACCAGCAGGAGCTAATATGTCCAGTAGACCTCCTTGATTAGACCTAATCCAAACAGAACCAGATGCTAGAATTCTAAAATGTGGACGATTGGGATATCCTGGAATCATTCTCAAACTTCTAAGGACATTTAGAACACCATAGATTGCTACTTGAACCGATTCGGGGTCTGCTTCATTGGAACCGCCCCCCTCATAAGTAATACATCCAATACCTGAGTTATTTGCAGCTCTCCTCAAAGATCCTTTTGGCCCTTCATTATCTAGAATTGTTTCTATACCAAAAGCTCTAGCTATTCTATTACTCTCAGGATGTGCTAAATTAGCTCTAATTTGAGGCATATTTGTCCTTCCGGATGCTGCTGTATGTAGATCAATTATATGGTCAGAAGTCTGAATAATAGATTTCCATACACGATTTGCAATTCGAGAAGTTGTATTGCTTTCACTGTTACCTGGGAAATTCCTATTCAGATCTCGCCCGTCAGGGAATTTCCTACTTTGACGACGATATCCTGGAAGATTAATTATTGGAATTATTCTAATTGTTCCCGATAACATGGAAGGATCTATGTCTTCTCCGGAGCCAATAAAGTTAGGTCCACAAAGATATGTCAAAGCGAGAGGCCCAACAAGTTCATTTCCATGAACTGCACCCAATATTGTAACGACGGGACCCGGTCTTGAACCGTGGATAATTGTTATTGGAATTGGCCAAGAATCTCCAATTTCTACATCTAAAAGATTGAAATCAATTTTCCTAATACTCCCCGGTTTTATTCTTTTTCTATCAAATAAATGGGTTTTCGACCCACTCTCTCTAGACCATTTCTTTGGTGAAGGGGACTTACGCTCGAATGCTTCTTCAATCTCTTTACGACGTTTTTGAGATAACTGATTGGCTACTTTGAGTGGTTTATGCCGACGCCTATTTTTACGTGGCGCAGGAGACTTTTTCCTAGCCTTAGACGGCGATTTATCTTGATCATCGGTGGCAGACAACGACTCTCGGAAGAGGTTCTTAAATTAAGATAGTCCGATGCTGGGCTTATGGAATAATTCAATTCCCTATACCCTATGTGAGAGAACATGGAACATCAACATGACATGTCTGTACAGGATAAATACGCACCGAATAGTATCTGTTTTGGTTGTGGCCCTGCTAATGAAAAAGGCTTACAAATTAAGTCATTTAGAACAGAAGATGGGCTCAAGATGGAGTTTGAAACTAGAAACGAACATCAAGCATTTCCGGGAATTATAAACGGAGGGATAATCAGCACACTACTAGACTGTCACGGCAATTGGGCAGCAACTATGGCTTTGATGGATAAGAACCAAGATGATATCCCCCCCTGTACCGTAACAGCAACATTTAGTTTGAAACTTAAGAGACCTACTCCACTAGATTCAAAATTAGAAATTACGGCAATTGTGAGTGAATTAAATGATGATAGAGCAAATGTCAAAATGACTTTACAAGCAAATGGAAAAATCTGTGCTACAGGAGAAGGCCTATTTGTTGCAGTAAAGGAAGGCCATCCTGCTTATCATAGATGGAATTAACGACACGGCATCCTTTAGAACGGCCGATTATGAGAATGTTTGTGGCACACTCTAGCGGAGGCTCGAAAAAGACTATCCAACATCTAGGATTGTCATCAGATATAGTCAAATTTTTAAGAGAAAAATGGGGCATTGAAGAGTTATATCCTCCTCAGCAGGAAGCTTTGCCTCATGCATTAGATGGAAAAAATTTAATGTTAACTATCCCAACTGCTAGTGGAAAATCACTTGTTGCACATTTGACTATAGCTCACAGACTGAAACGTGATTTAATTAATCAAAAAGCCATTTACGTAGTTCCTCTAAAGGCATTAGCTAGTGAGAAATATGATGAATTGAAAGAAATTGCAGATGTTGTAGGACTAAAAGTAGCACTAGCCATAGGAGATAGGTCTGGAGAAATTAATTCAATAGAAGATTCAGATATTTTAGTCTGTACAAGTGAGAGATTAGATTCTTTATTTAGAAATAGATCAAATTTAATTTCAAATATTGGAATTATTGTAACTGATGAATTTCATTTATTACATGACCATTCAAGAGGACCGACATTGGAAGTATTAATCTCTAGAATAAGGCATAAAAAACCGGATGCACAAATTATTGCTCTTTCTGCAACAGTAGGTAACTGTGAAGAATTAGCAAAATGGTTAGGGGCAGAATTAATTCAATCAGAATGGAGGCCAGTTAGTCTTCATTCAGGAACTTTAACAGAATTAAAAGTAAAAGTACACAGAATAGATGGTAAGGGCAATGAAAAATGGCCCGAACCAAGGGTTATAAATGGGGCAAAAGAAAAAATCTTACAAGCAGCACTAGACGATACAATTGCTGAAAACGGCCAATTATTAGTTTTCGTTAATTCAAGAAAAAGTTCTCAGAAAGAAGCTAGAGAATTGTCTAAACATATATTAAATCGTGTTAAGAAAGAGCCTGATTTTGATAATGGAGATAGGTTCGTTAAGTTAAATAAGTTTGCAGAATTGATTAACCCAAATGAGAACTCTTCTCCTTTGGGGAAGAAATTATCCAACTCAATTAAGGGAGGGATAGCTTTCCATCACGCAGGGCTGGGAACAGAACAGAGAAAAAAGGTAGAAGAATTATTCAAAAATGGTGATATTTTTTGTATAGTTGCAACACCAACTCTAGCTCAGGGAGTTAATTTACCAGCTAGAAGAGTGATAATTAGAGATGTCAAGAGATGGAGCTCAGCTGCAAGTAGGAATATGCCTATGCCAATTATGGAAATAAAACAAATGTTAGGGAGAGCGGGTAGACCAAAATATGACAAAAAAGGCGATGCGTGGATTATCTCAAAGAATCAGAATGAAGAAATAAGAAATGTTGAACACTTTCTTCTAAGCGATCCTGAAGAAGTTACTTCGAAATTAGCTAATCCCAACGCTCTAACTGCGGAAGAGGATCCTGCATTATTAACCCATATTCTTTCATTAATTGCAACAACTGATATGAATGATAGGGATGCTTTAGGAAAATTTTTCAGTAAAACATTCTTATCGACACATTTAGAATCCGAATATCTGGAAAATCAGATTGATAAAGTAATTGAATGGCTTTCTGAAAATGATATGATAAGGAAAGAAGGAGAATCCGGTAAAGTAAAAGAGAGAATCCTAAAAGAAAAAGAGGGTAAAGAATCAAAAGAAGATTGGGATGATAATGTTCCATCTTGGGCAGAATCTGCAACGAAAATATCGGGAGTAAGTCTTAGTGAGAACCATCAAAGAAAAATCCCAGATATTGCTCCAAGAAAGGGCCCAGCAATCTTTGGATTCAAGAAAGCCAGTAATTATGAAGTTGAGGAAACTCATGTACCAGACTCGCCCACAATGGTATATTCAGCTACTCCTTTGGGGTTAAGAGTCTCAAGATTATATCTAAATCCAGTTTCGGGTAAAATACTAAAAAAAGGGCTGACTAATGCAATGGAAATTTTAACAGGGATTGATGTGAAAAGACAAATTTCTCCCTTTAGTCTATTACATTTAATCACATGTACTCCAGATTTCATACCATTATGGCCTCAAAAGAAAGATCTAGGAAAAATACAAGATGCTCTTTTTGGACATGAAAGAGAATTACTAACACAAAGTGTAGATTTAGATGATGAAAGTAGAATGAAGGGGGCTTTGGTATTACAATCTTGGATAGAAGAAGCAAGTATAAATGATTTAGAAACTGAATGGAATGTTCAACCAGGAGATTTGAGAAGTAGGGTTGATTTAGCAGAATGGCTACTTTACTCAACCAGAATAATACTAATGGAGGATGAAGAATTATCGAGAATGGATAAAGAATCACATCGAGTACTATTTGAGGCGATAGATGAAACACATAGAAGAATGAGATACGGTTGTAAATCAGATCTAATTTCATTAGTATCTTTGAGAGGGATAGGTAGAGTTAGAGCGAGAGAGATGGTTGAGAAATTAGGAGTTTCAAATGTTAAAGATGTTGCATTATTGACAGAAAATGATAAGATTAAACTTTCAGAGATTAGGGGTTGGAGTAGAAAATTAGTAGATAAGGTAGTCAAAAATGCTACAGAAACTAAAAGACGCACATAATTATTAGAATCATTATTGAATTAAAGCCCATCCCGAATACAGTGAGTCGAGACCAGATGCCATGGTTCCCAGCATGGGGAATCAAATTTGATACAGAAATAAAAGATTTCAAAGAAATTTTATCATCTTTTAATAACCTAAGACCGGATGATAATTGGTTGCTATTAGCTTTTGAAGTTGCAGCAAGTGAAAAACATCTTTGGACTGCTTGGTATTCTATGAAAAGAAATCAAATGAAAGGAAAAATGGTTGCAAATAGTCCGGATGCCGAATTTCTAAGAATTATTTCAGGAACTCATCAAGTTAGAATAGCATTCGAAAATGCAGGAATTAGGAATCAAGATCCTTCTGCATGGATTGTAAGGCTTCCTGAAATACAAGTAAGTAAAAATATTGATGAAAATAATGTCAATCGTGAAATATATAATTTACATGATTTAGAAGCCAATAATCTAATTGAACGCATGAATGGATCTTTGATTACACAAAGACCAAAACCTACGTTAAAAGGGCTAAAAAGAATAGAATATGAAAATGATATTAACGAAGAAAAATCATTAGAAGAATGTTTTCTTTTACATCTAATTTCATCTAATGTATAATCTAAAGGAAGTATTTAGAGGGACAAACTGATATGTAAAATACCTGAGCACAGAATAGAGATATTATGGCGAAGTACTATGGCTACAGAAATTGCTCATATTGTGGAATAGTTTGTACTCCAGGAAACTATCTTGATTATAGAAGGAAAAGATACTGCACTTCTTGTTGGATTCAACAGGAAAACCCTGATCACCCAGATTTGGAAGCAATAAGAGAAAAGGTACAAAATGCTGTTAATGTCTGGAAACTTGCTAAATATTCTCGTGATGAATACCACTTACCTGTTGGCCCTAAATCTATCAATAAGAGGTGAGTAATTGTCATTTGTTCCAGTTGATTTTGATGCTTCTAAATGGGAAAATATTGAACCTTATGTCAATGACTTACTCGAAAGAAAATTAACCTGTTCAAATTGTCTAGAGAAGGTGATAGCAGATTCTTCAAATCTTGCAGAACATATTTCTGAGACTGGCGCGTTACTCTATATTGGAATGACTTGTGACACTGAAAATGAAAAGAAAAAGAATGACTTTCTACATTTCGTGGAAAATATTAGGCCGAAGCTTTCTGAGTTCTCTGATTCTCTAAATAGAAGAATTGCTGAACATCCTGAACTTGAGAATTTACCAGAAAGATATAACTTGATGATTAGGGGAATAATTTCAGATATTGAAATATTTAGAACAGAAAATATACCACTTGGCGTTGAACAAACTAAACTTGTTACGAAGGCTCAAGGGATTACTGGAGCAATGACTGTTGAATTTGAAGGTAAAGAAAGAACCTTTCCCGAAATGAAGGCTTTCTTAGAATCAAATGATAGGAAAAAAAGAGAAAAAGCTTGGAAGTCGATGGTCAATAGATGGATGGAGGATTCAGAAGAACTGTCGGAGATATTTGATGAATTAGTAAAAATACGGCATCAAATTGCTCTTAATGCGGGATTTAGCACCTATACAGATTATATGTTCAAAGCCATGCATCGATTTGACTACTCTGTAGAAGATTGTTTGATATTCCATGATTCAATTGAGAAGGTGTGTATGCCTATTATTAACGATATAAATGAGAAGAGGCGCATCGCTTTTGGTTTAGAGAAATTGTCGCCTTGGGATGTTAATGAAAAGTCAGGAAGTGGCCCTGATATTAATGGAAAAAGCCCTCTTAAACCATTTGATTCGGTACAAGAGATGGTGACAAAATTATCTCAGTTATTCCATAATATGTCAAAAGATTTAGGAAATAAATTTGATAAATTAGTAGAGATGGATACATTAGATTTAGAGACTAGAAAGGGCAAAGCACCAGGTGGGTATCAGTATTACTTAGAGAAAAGCCGAGTTCCATTTATATTCATGAATGCAGCAGGTTTACAAGGAGATTTGGAAACTATGATCCATGAATCAGGACATGCTTTCCATTCACTTTACTGTGGTCATTTAGATTTAATTGATGAAAGAAACTATCCAATAGAGTTCGCAGAAGTTGCATCAATGTCAATGGAATTATTGACTCAGGATGAATGGGGAATTTTCTATGAAAATAGTAACGAGGTGAATAGAGCCAAAATGTCTCATTTAGAAGGAGTAGTATACTTACTACCATGGATTGCTACAATAGATGCATTCCAGCATTGGATATATTCTAATCCAAATCATACGAGGGAGGAAAGGAAAGAATATTGGTTGGCACTCAGAGATAAATTTGGTTCAAATATGAATTGGTCAGGTAATGAGAAATTCCGTGAATTATCTTGGCAACAACAAGGGCATTTGTATGGAGTACCATTCTATTATGTGGAATATGGCATAGCACAATTAGGCGCATTACAACTTTGGCAAACTCATAGAAATAATCCTGAAAAGGCATTAAAAGACTATTCTAATGCAATGGAATTAGGGAATACAAAGACTTTGCCGGATTTGTTTGCAGCAGCTGAATTAAAACTTGGTTTCGATGAAAAGCATCTCAATTCATTGATTGAAGAAGTCAAAGTTGCAATGTCTGAAATGAAATAAATAGTCGGACAAGCCGAGGTCTAAAATCAATCTTTCAGACCTTCGGCTGTCACGGTAAAGACCGCTTCTCCTTCTGGAAGGTTAGGGCTGTCAATGAGACGCGCAATACGTCGACCACCCTTTGATTTTCTCAGATAGAGACGGAATGTGCTTGCATGGCCTACGATATGGCCTCCGATTGCTTTAGTGGGATCACCCCATAATGCTGCAGGATTTGACATTACTTGATTTGTTACAAGTACTAGAGCATTTTGAACATCTGATAATTGTTTTAGTTCTTTCAGGTGTTTGTTTAATTTCTGTTGTCTTGAAGCTAACATCCCTCTACCTACGAATTCTGCACGGAAATGACTAGTTAGAGAATCTACAATTACTAACTTAACATCAATTGATTTTGCCATTCTTTTAATCTCATCTACAAGTAACATCTGATGGGCTGAGTTGTATGCACGAGCCACATGAATTCTATCTAAAGCATCTTGCGGATCCATGCCAACTGCTTCTGCCATTTGTGCTATTCTTTCAGGCCTAAATGTATCTTCAGTATCAATATAAAACACTTCACCGTTTAATCCTCCTTGGGATGTAGGAAGTATTGTATTTACTGCTAACTGGTGTCCAATTTGTGTTTTACCACTTCCAAATTCACCGAATACCTCGCAAATTGATTGTGTTTCAAAACCACCCCCCAATAATTCATCCATTGCTGAAGTACCTGAAGTTAATTTTTGGACTGTTTTACGTCGTTCTAATAATGCATTACCACTAATAAATCCGCCTATATTTGCTAATTTCTTAGCCGCTTGAATTATTTTTGAAGATACTGCTTCACCTAACTCTGCCTGTTCAGCTAATTCCATAGGACTCATGACTGCGATCGCCAATAACTCTTCAAAACCTGCTTCTCTGAGTTTTTCGGCTGTAGCTGGACCAACACCTGGAAGATCTTCTATAGTCATCTCTGGTTCATCTATATCTATTGTAATTTCATTTTCATCAACATTTTCACTAGCCGTTTTCTTCGTCATCTTATCACCTGTTTACATAACTTGGGAATGTTAGAAGGTATATGAATAAATGAAAGACCCCTTGTATAAAATAAAAGTGAAAAAAACTATATCAGCCTATCAGTTAGCCTTTTTTTCACTTTCACTTTATTTTCAATTTTGGTATCGAGTGGTGGATTTGAACCACCGGTCCCGAGGTTATGAGCCTCGTGAGATAACCTGACTACTCCAACTCGATAGCCTGCCCTGAGGCCTTACTTATTTGAAGACGTCTAGAAAGATTTTTGCACATTTACATATGATAACAGTCATGTGGTGTCAGTTAACCCGAGAATATGGAGAGCACTATGAACGGCAGATTACTAGTACGAAATGCGATGATGGTACTTCCCAACAGGATTGTTGAAGGGGACCTTCGTGTTAGTAATGGTTCAATCAAAACTATAGCACCTTTAGGAGGTCTAAATCCAGAGACAGGAGAATTAGTGATAGATGCTACCGGATTGCACTTGTTGCCTGGCGCAATAGATCCACATGTACACTTCAGAGATCCAGGAAATCCTGAGAAAGAAGATCTAGAAAGTGGAAGTAGGGCTGCGGCTGCAGGAGGAATTACCTCATTTTTAGATATGCCAAATACGTCCCCTAATGCTACCAATCGTTTAGCTCTGGAAGCAAAAATTGCTTCGGCTGCAAAAAAGGCAGTGACGCATCATGGATTCTTCATTGGAGCCACAACAAACAACGTTTCTGACTTACAAAGTGTACAGGGAATGGATGGAGTTTGTGGAATTAAAATATTCATGGGAAGTAGTACCGGAGATTTACTAGTTCATGAACAAAAGCATTTGGAAGAAATTTTTGCGAATACAGGAGGAATTATTGCTACACATGCAGAGGATGAGGAAAGATTACAATCAAGAATCTCTAAATTCAAACATCGCACAGATATTTCTGCACATGCAGAATGTAGAGATATTGAATGTGCTCTAATTGCTACGAAAAGAGCTGCTGCTTTAGCAAAGGACCATTCCCATCGTTTACATATTGTTCATTTAACAAGTGGAAAAGAAGCAGACTGGTTAGCATCAAATAAAGGAGACCTAATCACAACAGAAGTTTGCACGCAACATCTTACTTTTGATCAAGATGATGTCGAAAGGTTAGGAGTTAGAGCCTTGATGAATCCTCCAATCCGATATACAGAAGATAAAGAAAAGCTGTGGAGTAGACTCAAAGACGGAACAATTGACTGTATAGTTACTGATCATGCCCCACACACTCTAGATGCAAAATCTGTTGGATTCCCAAATGCACCCGCTGGAATGCCAGGTGTAGAAACATCACTTCCTCTAATGCTTACACATGCTAAAGAGGGGAGGTGTTCTGTTTCTGATGTTGTAAAATGGATGTGTGCAGGACCTGCAAAAGTCTATGGAATACAAAATAAAGGGTCATTAATCGAAGGATTTGACGGTGACTTGACCTTAGTTGACTTAGAAAATCATAGAGTAATTCAAGATTCTGATACATGGACAAGAGTTGGTTGGACGCCATATGCTGGTATGGAACTAACAGGATGGCCTATGTACACAATTGTCGATGGTAATATTGTCCACAAACGTGAGTTAGGAGGAGGTCTCAGAGGCAGCCCTGTGGCACTTCCAGGAAGTACTGGTAGAGTTTTGAGATTCAAATAATTCTAATCTTGACCAGGTATTAGTAATTCATCAGTCAGAGACATTTCAGAGGTATTATGAACTGTAACTCCAAGAGAAGAGAATGCATAGATATGGTCTCCCATAAATATTGAACGACGAATGCTAGTTGAACCATAATACCACCAATCGTCCTCAGCATTATAGAATTCTGAATGATCAACTTCTCCATGACTGGAAAGACTTAAATTTTCAATGTCAACATTGATTAATTTGAGTAATGATATATATTCATAATTATAGTATGGTGAATCATCATTAGGAATGTATCGGTATGTTGATAGGGGAATTGCAAGCAAATCTTCAGGAGCCCAATATGTGAAAGCTTTGTGTTCATATGTGGCTTCAGACCATGACCATGACCAGCCACAATTACGAATATCTGCGCAATTCTCGTCAGTATAAGCAGGAGATATTGGCATTGAATCGGCCAGAGTAGGATTAGTTGGATCACTTACATCGAAAAGAGAAATCTGTGTAGTAGACCAATCTAGACCTAAACCATCTTCACCGGGTCCAATCCCAATAGTCAACAATGTGTTTTCGTTTACTGGGTGAATATAAGTAGATACTCCAGGAACTTCTAACTCTCCAAGAATAGTAGGTTCAAATGGATTTGATAAATCAATAACCCATAGTGGATCGATATTCTCGAATGTTACAAGATATCCTCTGTCTCCAATAAATCTAGCACTCCAAATTGTTTCATTAGGTGCAATATTCTCGACTATTCCAACCTGAACTAAAGAATTACAAGGTGACATTAAACAGTCTTCTCCTTCATGATGAAGAATTGTCACTTGGTTGGAAGGACCTGTGAAAATAGGCTCTCCATTCTCATCTAATTCACCATCTAACCACCATCTTCCCCAGGCATCAGAAGTTGAAGCGATTCTTATCGAGCCTTGAAACTCACTCATCGAGAATTGGTCTTGAACAGTCCCAGAAACCCTTCCCGAGCCTAGATAAGATGTTGAATTACTGTCTGAAATATCAAATGCATGGATGTTTGTAGCATCTTCAAAATCATTATTTCTCCAAAACCACCACCAGTCTGCAACTGGCTCAGCTAATAATAGAGTATTTCCCGAAGAATAGACATGAGCCCAACGAGATGTAATATGATCTATCTCAAACTCTGTTTCTTCACCTAATAATTTCATAGTCATTATTGTTGTTAATCCACGCACTGATGAATTCTGGCTAGCTGAAAACTCGCTACAGTCATCAGAGTATGTTGGAATTGTAGAATAAGTGCCATCAGAACCCAACACATACATTTGAGGAACAAAATCTTCCAATGTTAACGAGTTAATCTCTTCTTGATTGGAACTAATTGTATCCCTTAATGATCTGTTCCATAAATTCATTCTATCTTGAGTATCTTCTATTTCATAATAATATTCAGGAAGATTAACCCATGTATTAATTCCTTGAAAATATGTGTAAAGATGAGTCACAGAACGAACTGTACCATCTACCAATCTAGCTGTGTGATAATTACCCTCAATAAGTAATTCTTCCTCTATAACTGGATTATTTTTATCACTTATATCAACAACAGAATACATTACGAGGCTTTCATATCTTGTATAAGTATGAGTACGCAACGTACTATCAGAGTCATAATATGAATAACTTTCTTCGTGCCCCATTAATTCCAGTAATGGATGATTTGATTCAAGGTTCCAGTAATTAATACTGGATGTAATGACCACACGATCACCTTCAAGCATCATTTGCATCGGAGTACCTAGCATCGACAAATTAGATACCAAATTTATTTCGCCAAATTCTGGAACACCCATAATCAAGAATTTATTGCCATTTAACATATACACATAATGTCCATCCGTTTTTATGAAATCAGCTTCATCAACACCTGATTCTTGATTATTAGTGCCAGAAAATTCACCCTCTCGATTATCTGATGATGTTGATGTGCCAACAGATGCCTCGGCAATTCCATCCCCCTCTGCAAGCATTACATCATCAAACCATAATCCTCGTGGGCTAGGGGACCAATGGTAGTATGATTGCTGATCTAATTGAACCATCATCTCATCATGTACAGATTTTCTTAGATCTGCCAATAAATTATCACATTCATCATAATTAACTAACTCTGGAGAACCATAAATACGTTCAGAGAGGTTTAATTGAGGATATTCGCCATCGATTAAAGTTATTTTTTTGTCAATATCATTATTAATATCATCAATAATACCTAAGCATCCTGAAGAAATAAGAGTAAATAATACAATGATACTGGTCAATGGCTTAGTATTCATGAAATCGTCCACTTAGTTATTTATTATGAATGAGTTGGTATATTGACTTTAGCATATATTAGAAGGATTAGAAATCATGGTAATTGTTATCGGATCGACCTCTTCAGATTCTTCATCATCCATGGCAGTCGATGTTTCAACGGCTACATCGCTTTCAGCGGAGCCGAGGCTTTGAGTGCCGGCTAAAAAAATCAGCGCAGCGAGTTGTATGTTCAATTCCTGATCCATCGATATTCAATTTGGTGATTAATACTTAATATAAATCATTAATTGAGTCATACGTGCATCAGACTAGAAAATACTCTAAATCTAGTAAATATTCGGTTATTTCTAAAGAATAAGAAGATTTTACATTTGACGTCCTCAATCGTCGTGTTGAAGAAGTGGGGCTCTTGTGTAGGGACGAAAACTGATGAGCGAGAACCGAGAAAACGATATTGAAAGTTCGGAAGAATTTGTTGAATCTATGTTGACTTCTGCCCGTTCTATAATACGTACTTGTCTACAAATAAGGTCATTTGAGACTATACTAATAGTCACTGATCCTGAAAGTTCTGTTATTGGAAGATCTTTGTATGAAGCCTCAGCAGAAGTAACTGATAGAACTCTCATGATGATGATGCCAACATCTCATAAAAAAGGAAGCGAGCCTCCAGACTATGTTGCTGAATTAATGAGAAAACAAGATGTTGTTATTTTAGCTACAAAAAGTTCGATGACACATACTAAAGCAAGAATAAATGCCTCAAGAACCGGTAGAACAAGAATTATTTCTATGCCAGGGATTAGTGAACAAATGTTCTCAACTGGTGGAATGACTGCTGATTATAACGCTCTTCAAAAAGAATTATCAGGATTTACATCATTATTTAGAAGAAAGAGAGATGTGAAAGTAACTTCTCCGGCAGGCACTGATATTACATTCAGTATAGGGGCAAAATGGAGAACTGATGATAATGGAATTTGTAACAGACCTGGACAGGTAATGAATTTACCATCAGGAAGAGTATTTGTATTTCCAAAGGAAGAAACAATGAATGGTCAGATTGTAATTGATGGTTCTTGGGAAGGGGAAATAATTGATGAACCAATTATAATGAAAATCGAGAATGGAGTTGTTACAAATATTTCTGAAAGTAGTTTTACTGAAAAAATAAACTCAACTTTTGATGAAGTTAGTAAATCTCTAAACAAAAATAAGGCAGCAATTGTAAAAACTGTTGCAGAATTCGGATTTGGAATGAATTCGAGGGCTAAAGTAATAGGAAATCTACTTGAAGATCAGGTAGTTCGTGGTGCTGCTCATTTTATTTTAGGAGATAATTCGGCGTACGGCGGTAAAAATAATATCGGTTTACAGATGAGAGGAGTCATATTGAAACCAACAATTGAATTAAAAGATGTAGATTTAGTAAAGGATGGAAAGATAATTGCTCGAAGGAATTGATAGAAATGAGAGCTTTTCTTTGGTGTAATGGCGAATTACCAAGTCAAGAAATTATTGATAATTTAGGAGAAATTTCTCCACTATTCGGAGTTGATGGGGGAGGAAATAAGGCAAACTCACTGGGATTTAATGTTAAAGAAATATTAGGGGACTTAGATTCAATTCACGATAATGATTCTCAAACTAAAACAACTCTATTAGAAAACCAAAATTCCAGTGATTTGACTAAAACAATTAATGAATTAGTAAAAAGAGGTTTTTCAGAATTTGACATCTTAGGAGTTGATGGAGGAGATACTGGGCACATGCTAGGAGTATGGGGCTCTCTGGCAGAGTTACCTGAAGATTTAGTGATTAGACTATATCATCAAAACTCTACCACTCATAGAATTACTTCTAAATCAGGTAGTTTCAAGTTTGAAATTAGTGAGAATAGGGTCTTTTCAGTATTTGCTCTATCAAAATGTCAAAATCTATGCATTAAAGGTGCTGAATGGGAGATCTTTAACGAAGAGTTAGAGTTGTCAACTAAAGGACTTCATAACAGAGGATTAGGTAATCCAATAACAATTAGTGGAGATGGAATTCTGGCACTAATTATTGAGAATTGATTATTCCTCTTCATACGGAGTAGGGTTTTGAGAAAGTAACATTGCTATAGGCCTTGTACGAGGATCACTTTCTAAAGCAATTTTCATTATTACTGCAAGTGGGACTCCAAGTACTGCACCCATCAGGCCCCAAGCCCATCCCCAAAATGAAACTAAAATCAATAAAACAATAGGAGACATATCAAGTCTCTGTCCAGCTAACTGTGGTTCAACAAATGCGCCCCAAGCTTGTTGATTAGCAATTAGTAGACCAATCATAATTAGAGCGGTTGTTGGTTCTAGCAAGATTAAAGCTAATATTCCTGGAGGAATCATAGAAATTAATGCCCCAATGTAAGGTATAAAATCTAAAAAGAAAGTTATTGAAGCCCAAAGAAACCATCCAGGAATTGAAAGATAGTTTAGAATTATTGCGGCAATTACGGCTTGGCCAAACGCTACCGTAGCTCTAGTAATGACATAAGTATTAATTCCCTCTCCAGAATTAGAAGCAATTTTCTTGAAACGACTTACTTCCTCTGGATAAGCAGCCTTTATCCTATTAGGTAGAGTCTCAGCTTCAAGAATAATAAATAGCAAGAAAATGAATACTGTGGCGGCGCTTGCCGTAAATCCTGCAATTGAACCTACGAAATCTGTCGCAAATGTTGTAATTACATCGATACTAATTAACTCCGTTAATCCAGAGGTGTCAATTTGGTAACCAAATATTTCTTGATTCTCAAGACGTGTCATTTTCTCAGCGAATGCGTCTGTGATTCTTTCTTGTGTGGAAGCTTCTGTAAATTCAGTTAGATTGGAATAAAGAATCTGAGATGCAAAGAATACCACTAGACCTACTATGCTTAATAGGCCACCATATGCCAATAGAGGGTGTCCAAATCTCTTTTCTAACCAATTAGCTGGAGGTCGGATTAATAAGAAAAGCAAGGTTGCTATTACTAATGGTTGAATAACTGCTTTAAGATGGATAATTGCGAGTATAGAGATAAGCAGAATCACAAGAATATCTGCAACTGTACTTACTGGAATCCCTCTAAATGCCTTCGTAGATGTCATGCGCGTCCCCAACCCTCCGAGCACTTCTGACTGATGAAGGATTTCCCGTTAATTACTGAATTCGCTCATAAATTTCTATGAAACTATCTGCATCAATCTCATATGTGAAATTTTGAAGTACCTTTTTACGGCCAGCGACTCCCTTCTTTTGTAACGATTTCTTGTCACTAATTTCTTTCAAAATTGTTTCAGACATTGAATTAATATCTCCCATATCAAAAAGTGCACCTACTTCTGAATCCACCATCTCAGGTAATGGGCCATGATTAACAGTTACAACGGGAGTACCCGAAGACATTGATTCGAGAGGTATCAAACCTTGACCCTCATAATAAGAAGGATATACGGTTAGATCCGCATTTCTGAATAATTCTGCTAATTCTTCAAATGACATACTAGATTCAATGTAAACAGATGATGATATACCGAGACTATGTGCTTGATTGAGAAGACGTTTTCTTAGATGTCCTCGACCAACAATTACTAATTTACAATTAGAAAAATTAGATTTAACATTTGCAAAGGCTTGCAATAGTGAACCATAACCTTTTCTAGCTGCTAAACGGCCTACTGCAAGTAATAATATGTCATCATCAGAACAACCAAAACGACTTCTGAAATCTTTATTCCGATTTTCGGTAGGAGTGAACATTTCTGTGTCGACACCCCAATAAATTACTTCACAATTCCAATCATTAGGAGGAGAATATCGGGAAAGAAAATCTCTCTTAGTTGCCTCGGAATTTGCTACACAAACATCTGAGCCCGATAATGCCTGATTCTCAAACTTAGCGTATCTACTAGATGTCAATAATATCGCTAAATCATTTGGGTTAGCCCATACTGCAGTTTCTTTTTGTTCTTTAGCGGTTAAAAGGCCGTCCTTTTCTCCTAACCAAGACCCGTGTAATGAAGATACTATAGGGGCTATATTCATTTTACAATCACGAAACTGTTTTTCACTCCATGAAATCATTGGACAATGTAAATGAACGACATCTACTGGATTTAATTTATTCAATTTCTTGAGCGCTCGAAGAGCAGAACGGCCATATGACCTAGTAAATTCCATTGGTATCCTAAGCCATCCGACTGAGATTACTTCAACTCCTGATATGGATGGCGTATTTTTTCCTCCACCATTTCTTGTAATTATAGTGACTTGATGACCTCTTGAAGCTAAGGCAGATGAAAGATGAAAAACTGTTGACCCCATACCTCCCCAGCGAGGTGGATATTCAGCAGACAACATGGCGATGTGCATACACTATCGTACCTGCGTTGAGTTCACCTGTTTTCAAGAGATTGGATACAGGACTGATAACAGTTTGATTCAAATCATGTATTAGTGTCGCAGATATGAGAATATGTCTGACACACTACCCGTCCATGTTACAGTAGTAATACCTACAAGAAATGAAGAGGCTGCAATAGTAGATACTATTCGTTCGATACCTAAAGGAGATTGGTGTGAAAAAATTGACTTCTTAATCATAGATGGGAACTCAACAGATAGGACAAGAGAATTAGCTGAAGAAGAAGGAGCTAATGTCTATTTAGAGTCTCGAAAAGGATACGGGAGAGCATACAAAACAGGATTTGCAATGGCACCAGGAGATATTATTGTAACAATGGATGCAGATTGTACATATCCGGGAGAAGAAGTTCCTGCTCTTGTTAAAAAATTAATCGATGAGGACTTAAAATGGATTACTTGTGATAGATTAAAGCGAGCGGAGGAAGGTTCGATGCCAGGACTTCATGGATTTGGAAACTGGGTTTTATCTAAAACCGCGGCAATTCTCTATTGGTACGGAATACATGACTCTCAAAGTGGAATGTGGGTTTTTAGAAAGTCGATCTTTGAAGATGAAAGAGTAAGGCCAAAACATGATGGAATGCCGCTATCTCAAGAATTTAAAATTAGAGCAAGGAGATATCTAGGTAAGAAGAATACAGCAGAAGTTAGCGTACCATATCGGCCACGTGTTGGAGAGGCTGAGATTAACACATGGGGTGATGGATTACTAAATCTAAGATTCTTATTTACACATAGACTAGGTTTAACTCAACAAAAAACACCTTGGGGACCTGAATAATTATTCATTAAACTCGTCATCCAGTTCTCTAGGATCAAATGTTGACCATGATTCTATCATTTCTAAATCCTTGGCTAATTCTTTACGGCGTCGTATTGAGTATAACATCCCTAAAATTATTGAAATAGTTAGCATTACTAACAATAGTGGAAGCCCTCCTGAGAATAACCAGGAAACAAGATTTCTATCTTCTTCATTTTCAATCGGCAATAATTCGATTAGGACCGGGCTAACAATTTCTCCATCAATAGCCCAAACTTCTACTTTTGCTGTACCTCCATCATCAATCAACAAAGCAGTCTGCAAAGTCCATATATTGTCTCCAGCAATTAAATCACCTTCTGCACCGTCATCCCTTAATTGGAACTCTCGATCAATTTCTCCGGATTTAAATTTACAAAATAATGTTCCAGTTGTTCCATCAAGATCATCTAACTTGACTGTAACAAATATAGAATTTACCTCATTAAATACCAATGAATTGGGAGTAATTTTCAATTCCGAGAGGATGGGTGAACTAGCACCTATAGTCAGATTGATTGATATAGAGTCAGATGCCCCTCTAGAATCAGTAACAATTAGATTAATCCTCACTGGACCGGGAGGGAAATATACCGAAATTTGTTCCTTATCTCCAATTGATGTGCCGTCACCAAGACTCCATTCATACAATATAATATCATCATCATAATCGAAAGATGGAGAAGCATTGAGAATAATTTCTCTACCGGGAGGAATATATTGACCATCAGAGAAGTCTCTAATTCCTGCAACTGGAGATGTTTCGAAAACATTCAGATTTTGGTAATGAACAGATTCCTTACCCGTTGAATCGGTTAGTATAAATGAAAGCATATGATTACCAGCTGGTATGTAATCATTGTACCAATAATCATTAGTTTTATTCTCAAGAATTGGAGATTCCATCAAATCTGAAAAGACAGATACGGTGAAATCATTACCGTCGGGATCGAAAGAATCTCGGAAATCAAATAATACAGGTAAGTTTGAATAAACATCAATATTCTCTTGTGGCGATGTCAAGACAAGTACAGGAGCAGCCTCTTCAACAGTAATTGTAATTGAATACTCAGCATTTCCTCCATCGCCATCGTCTATGATTAATGAGATTTCATGTTCTCCAGCTGGTAGTCTTGCCTCAAACTTCCATTCACTACCTATTGGTTCAGAAATTAAGTTACTTTGCCATAAAACACTTACTAAATCCTTACTAGAATCAGAAAAATGATTACAAATCAAACCAGTACTATTTTCTAAATCTGCACATGCAATGTCCCAATCACCCGAACCGGAAGCATCGAATGGTATTAGGTATCCTGAGTCAGTTGAATAATCATTATACGGGAAAGAAATTAACGCTACTGGAGGAGAATTATCAATTGATAAAGTTGATTCCGATGAGGTCCATCTTCCAGCATGATTGGGTATATCATCACTAGCATACATAGTAATCAAATGATCTCCCTTTGATAATGTACCAGACCATTCAATTGAATCGGAAGGAGTGATTCCTGAATGTATTAAACCGTCAATATCGCTCCAAAACTCGAATTTTATTTCATCGCCTTCAGGATCAAACGTACTGGTTCCATCCAAACTAAGAATATCTTGAGACCTGAGACCTGTCCTACTTATCTCAAAGGAAGCTGTAGGAAGTTCATTGAATAATTCTACATTGAAGGTCCAAGTAACCGGTGAATGAATCCCATCAGTTGCATAAACTGTTACTGTAAACTGATTAGGGGCAAGAGGGAAAGTTTTGTTAATTTGACCGGGGCAATCAGAGAGATAGGTATCATTTTGTTCATGGGATGCCTTAACCCAACAACTTAACTCATCATTTTCAGGGTCAGAGGTCCCTGTCAGATCGATATTTACAGAAGCTGTTTTTCCGAGATAAAGCGTTCCCCATGCAGAAATATCAGGTGTTGTATCTACAGTTAGTAAAGGAGGACTATTTGTCAATTCAATAGTACGCGCCTCGATTGCACAATTATTAGATGTATCACATACTTCCAAAGTAATCTGATGTATTCCATCAGAGAGACATTGAATATTTCCATTGGCTATTATTACAGAATCATTAGAGCTAACTGACTCACAAGATCCAGTTATTTCACCATCAATACTACTGGACCATGTAAATGTAATTAATTCATTATCTAGATCCCATGAATCGCTAGCATCAAAAATAACTTCTGAACCACTTGCAAACTCTTCATCATCAAAGGGTTGGTTCCAAACAATAATCGGTGCCTGATTAGAAATTTCTAAGATACATGCTACCGAGATATCAGTATTCAATTCAAATGAGTTGGAATCATTATGTACAGAATCATAGTCACATCCCGTGTATACATAATTCACATTTGACCAATTGTTAACTGGAGTCCATCTTTTACCAATGAATGGCCCCAAAACATCAATTCCTTCATATGGCAAGGTGGCGGAATAATCTGATTCAAATTGATCAAAAGATAAATTTACAGATGAATATGGAATATGATTCAAGTATTGATTCAATACATGTACCTCGACATTCCACATTAGATCCAGTATACTGTCACTTGTTCCGAATTCAATATCATCAATTTCTTCACTAATTATTGAAGGGGAAATCCATCTAAGGTGACTAGTTGTTTCAAACTCAAATTGAGGATGGGGGGTGAACGCTACTGGAGCTATGCTTTTGGAAATATTTACCACACTATTCTTAAGACTGGTTGGAGCATTTGATAAATCTAAATTAATACCCTCTAATTG